>NZ_CATKPX010000101.1:0-309 GCF_949767755.1 Pseudomonas sp. IT-P4
GGCACGAACGGGCGGACCATGGTGCAGGCTTCGAGGATCAACTTGCGCGCCTCGATGCCGAACTTCACACAGTCTTCCCACAGGCGCAGGCCGCTGCGACCCGAGTGAATGCGCGCGTTGACATCCAGCGAGGCGAACAGCGGGTAGAAGGGGCTGGTGGACGCCTGGGCCATGAACGCGTTGTTGAGCCGGTGGTGGTTGCAATAGCGCGCCTGGCCTTTGATGTGGCGGTCCTTCTTGTGCACCTGGGAGGCCTGGGAAAAACCGGCCTGCTGCTTGTGCACCGACTGGGTGACGAAGATGCCCGGG
>NZ_CATKPX010000102.1:0-297 GCF_949767755.1 Pseudomonas sp. IT-P4
ACTCGAGTTCTCCTACGACCTGCTCGGCCGATTGGTCCAGGAGACCACGGCGCAAGGCGCCTTGTCCTACGAATACGATCCACTGAGCAACCTCACCACCCTGACGTTGCCCACCGGCCAACACCTCAATCACCTGTACTACGGCAGCGGCCATCTGCATCAACTCAACCTCGACGGCCAGCTCATCAGTGACATCGAGCGCGATGACCTGCACCGCGAAGTCCTGCGCACCCAGGGCACGCTCACCAGCTGCTTCGGCTACGACGCCATGGGCCGCAAGAGCTGGCAGTTCGCCTC
>NZ_CATKPX010000103.1:0-295 GCF_949767755.1 Pseudomonas sp. IT-P4
ACCCAGAGCTTCGCCGCCAACTTCAACTCGGCGTTTGGCGCCGATGGGGCCGGTACCCTGACCTATGCGCTGGGCGTGGTGGCCGGGGCTTCCGGGCTGATCGACACGGCCTCGGGCGAGGCGGTGAACCTGTCGCTCAACGGCGCGGTGGTCGAAGGGCGTACGGCCCTCAGTAACCTGCTGGTGTTCACCGTCAGCGTGGCCGCCAATGGCAGCGTCACGCTCGACCAGAGCCGCGCCGTGGTGCATGCCAACACAAGCAATCCTGATGATTCGACGAGCCTGACCTCGGACA
>NZ_CATKPX010000104.1:0-293 GCF_949767755.1 Pseudomonas sp. IT-P4
TCTAATCAAAAGACTAGAAATCAATATTCACATCGGAATACTCATTTCTAAACTTTCAGAAGCAGTTATATGGTGGAGCCAAACGGGATCGAACCGTTGACCTCCTGCGTGCAAGGCAGGCGCTCTCCCAGCTGAGCTATGGCCCCATAACAAAATTGGTGGGTCTGGGCAGATTCGAACTGCCGACCTCACCCTTATCAGGGGTGCGCTCTAACCAACTGAGCTACAGACCCAATTTCGAGCGCGTAACTGTTAGCTTGGAGCTATCAGCTTGGAGCTTAAAGCTGCTTCTA
>NZ_CATKPX010000105.1:0-283 GCF_949767755.1 Pseudomonas sp. IT-P4
AGACGTACCGCCCAAACCCTTGATCGCCGGCACCGTGCCGGCCCGGGTGACCAGCGCGCAGGCCCACAACCCCTACGCCGATACCGACGCCGAAGGCCGCTACCGGGTGCAATTCCTGTTCGACCGCGACACTTGGGACGCCGGTCGCGAAAGCACCTGGCTGCGCCTGGCCCGGGCATACGCCGGCGACACCCACGGCCTGCACCTGCCGCTGATCGCCGGCACCGAAGTGGCGGTGGCCTTCGAACAGGGCGACCCCGACCGGCCCTACATCGCCCACGCC
>NZ_CATKPX010000106.1:0-280 GCF_949767755.1 Pseudomonas sp. IT-P4
AAGGGTGCAGGCGCAGAACGATCGCCTGGAGCTGATCGCACGGCACGGGTTGGAGATCACCAGCACCGAAGATGAAATCCACATCACGGCGAAAAAGAAAATCGTCCTCAACGGCGGGGGCAGCTACATCACCCTGGAGACGTGTGGCATCGAATCCGGCACGGCGGGTGACCACAACATCAAGGCGGCGCATTTCGAGTACAGCGGTCCGGCGAGCATGAAGGCCACGCATCCGGACTATCCGCAAAGCCTGTCCAGACAGACCTTACGAGTCAACCTG
>NZ_CATKPX010000107.1:0-277 GCF_949767755.1 Pseudomonas sp. IT-P4
TCGAATCATCGGGATTGCTTGGGTCGGCATGCACCACGGCGCGGGCCTGGTCGAGCGTGACGTTGCCATTGGCGGCCACGCTGACCGTGAACACCAGCAGGTTACTGAGGGCTGTACGCCCTTCGACCACGGTGCCGTTGAGCGACAGGTTCACCGCCTGGCCCGAGGCCGTGTCGATCAGCCCGGAAGCCCCGGCCACCACGCCCAGCGCATAGGTCAGGGTACCGGCCCCGTCGGCGCCAAACGCCGAGTTGAAGTTGGCGGCGAAGCTCTGGGT
>NZ_CATKPX010000108.1:0-277 GCF_949767755.1 Pseudomonas sp. IT-P4
ACCCAGAGCTTCGCCGCCAACTTCAATTCGGCGTTTGGTGCCGACGGGGCCGGCACCCTGACCTACGCGCTGGGCGTGGTGGCCGGGGCCTCCGGGCTGATCGACACGGCCTCGGGCCAGGCGGTGAACCTGTCGCTCAACGGCACCGTGGTCGAAGGCCGCACGGCCAGCGGCAACCTGCTGGTGTTCACGGTCAGCGTCGCCGCCAACGGCAGCGTCACGCTCGACCAGATCCGCGCCGTGGTGCATGCCGACCCAAGCAATCCCGATGATTCGA
>NZ_CATKPX010000109.1:0-275 GCF_949767755.1 Pseudomonas sp. IT-P4
GCCGTGACGGTGAAGGTGCCGTTCTGGGTCAGCGCCGTGGTATCCGGGTTGCTGCCGTCGCTGAGGTTTTTCTCGTAGACCGTCAGTTCACCGCCATACACGTTGAGGCCGTTGAGGATTACTGGGTCATCGTTGTTGTGGATCTGCAGCACCAGGTTCGCGGTGCTGCTGTCGCCGTCCGAATCGGTAAGGGTGTAGGTGAAGGTTTCGGTGCCGTCGCCACCGCCGTGCAACGCCTTGAAATCGGCATCACTGGTGTTGAGGGTATAGGTGTA
>NZ_CATKPX010000110.1:0-273 GCF_949767755.1 Pseudomonas sp. IT-P4
CGGGCGGTGCGTAGCAGGCGCGTGGTCTGGCCTTTGCCGTCGGTATGGCTGAGCACCTGGCCGAGGGCGTTGTAGGTGAAGGACTCGGCGCTGCCGTCCGGATGATTGATGCGCAGCACTTCGCCGTCGGGTTTGCGTTCCAGCGTGGTGGTCTGGCCCAGCGCGTCGGTGACGGCGACCAGATGCTGGCGCTCGTCGAAGCGGTAGGTGGTGTTTTTACCCGAGCAATCCTGGAAGCGCTCGACCTGGGCCAGGGTGTTCCACCACAGGTAT
>NZ_CATKPX010000111.1:0-209276 GCF_949767755.1 Pseudomonas sp. IT-P4
AGATCGCAGCCTGCGGCAGCTCCTACAGGGGATCGCATGCACCATAAAAACAATAAAAATGCTGATTCAGAGGCTGACTGTCATGGCCGTACCTGCCACCGCGCTATCCCACGACGCCATCATCCAGGACTCCTGGTCCCGTTGCCGTGCGTTCGGCCTCAGTCACCAGAGCACGCCGGCATTCGACCAATTGCCGGCCCAGGGCATCGCGCAACTGCTGGAGAGCCAGCACTCACTGGTGCAAACCACCCATCAGGAAGTGCTGCCCTACTACGAGAACATCCTGAGCAATTCCAATTGCCTGATCATGCTCGCCGACCATCAGGGCCAGGTGCTGACGTCCTGGGGCACCCAGCGCTTTATCGAACCGAAACTGGCCCGGGGCTTCAGCGCCGGCGCCAGCTGGATGGAGCGCTGCACCGGCACCAACGCCATCGGTACCGCCCTGGCCTGCGAACAAGCGGTGCACATCGAACATGACGAACATTTCCTCAAGGCCAACCGCTTCATGACCGGTTCCGCCGCGCCGATTTTCGATGCCGAGCGCAAGGTGATCGCGGTGCTGGACGTTTCCAGCGACAGCTACCTGCCGCCCTCCCACACCCTGGGCATGGTCAAGATGATGAGCCAGACCGTGGAAAACCGGCTGATCCTCAACCTGTTCCATGGCCAGCATTTCCAGCTGACGTTCAACACCGGGCTGAACAACCTCGACAGCCAATGGGCGGGCTTGCTGATATTCGATGAGACCGGACAGGTGCTGTCGGCCAACCGCCGGGCCGACAATCTGCTGGGCATCAGCCTGTCGCGGGTCAGTGTCGAAAGCCTGTTCAAGGTCTCGCTGCTGGAATTGCTGAACCAGCCCGACGGCCTGCCCTTCGCCCTGCAAACCTCGGGGCGCAACCGCTTCCAGTGCCTGTTGAAGCGGCCGAAACAGGCATCGATTCAACCCCGAGTATTCGCGGAGCCGGTTGTAGCCGCACCCGCTTCCATCAGCCTCAACACCCTGCATTTCGGCGACAGTCGCGTGGAAAAAGCCGTGCGTCAGGCCGAGCGCTTGCTGGAAAAAGACATTCCCTTGCTGATCCACGGTGAAACCGGGGTCGGCAAGGAAGTGTTCGTCAAAGCCCTGCATCAGGCCAGCTCGCGCAGCAAACAAGCGTTCATTGCCGTCAACTGTGCAGCGATTCCCGCCGAACTGGTGGAGTCCGAGTTGTTCGGTTATGAGAAAGGCGCATTCACCGGCGCCAACCAGAAAGGCAGCATCGGGCTGATTCGAAAGGCTGACAAAGGCACGCTGTTCCTTGATGAAATCGGTGACATGCCACTGCCAACGCAAGCGCGCCTGTTGCGGGTGTTGCAGGAGCGTTGCGTGCAGCCGGTGGGCAGCAGCGAGTTGTTCCCTGTGGACTTGCGCATCATTTCCGCGACCAATCGCTCGTTGCGCGAACAGGTACAACTGGGGCGGTTTCGTGAAGACCTGTATTACCGCATCGGTGGCCTGACCCTGGAACTGCCACCATTAAGAGAACGCAGCGACAAAGAAGCGCTTTTTAAACGCCTGTGGGAACAGCATCGCGAACCCAGCCAATGGGCTGGACTGAGCCGCGAGGTATTGGAGTTGTTCGACCGCCACCCGTGGCCGGGGAACTTGCGCCAGGTCAGCAGCGTGATGCAGGTGGCGCTGGCGATGGCCGAGGAACAGCCGATAAGGCCGGAGCATTTGCCGGATGATTTTTTTGTCGATCTGGAGATGGAGCCGGTCGATACGCCGGAACCGTTGGCCGTGGATCTGAATGATGCCGAGGATTTGAATCGGCAGTTGCAGGCGGCGGGGGGGAATATTTCGTATCTGGCTCGACGGTTGGGGGTTAGTCGCAATACCCTTTACAAGCGGTTGCGCCAGTTGGAAGGTTGAAAGCGAAGATCAAAAGATCGCAGCTTTCGGCAGCTCCTACATTGGTACGATGCACTCCCTGTAGGAGCTGCCGAAGGCTGCGATCTCTTGACTTTAAAAAAACAAAAACCCGCACAAGACGGGTTTTGTTTTACAGCGGATCAAGCAATCAGTCAGCCAGACGCCAGGTCGTGCCGCCCTTGCCGTCTTCCAGCACCACGCCCATGGCGGTGAGCTGGTCGCGGATGCGGTCGGATTCGGCCCAGTCTTTACCGGCACGTGCCGCCAGGCGCGCAGCAATCAGCGCCTCGACTTCGGCTGCATCCACGCGCCCTTCGGCACCGGCCTGCAGGAAGTCATCGGCTTCCAGCTGCAACACACCCAGCACACTGGCCAGTTCTTTCAAACGGGCTGCCAGACCGGCCGCTGCGTTGAGATCGCTCTCACGCAGGCGGTTGATCTCGCGGACCATCTCGAACAGCACCGCACAGGCTTCCGGCGTGCCGAAGTCGTCGTTCATCACCTGGGTGAAGCGCTCGACGAACGCTTCGCCGCCAGCCGGTGCCACGCTCGGCAGGCCCTTCAACGCATGGTAGAAACGCTCCAGGGCGCCCTTGGCGTCCTTGAGGTTGTCTTCCGAATAGTTGATCGCGCTGCGGTAGTGGCTCGACACCAGCAGGTAACGCACGACTTCCGGGTGGTACTTGTCGAGCACGTCGCGAATGGTGAAGAAGTTGTTCAAGGACTTGGACATCTTCTCGCCATTGATGCGAATCATGCCGCAATGCATCCACGCGTTGGCGTAGGTCTTGCCGGTGGCCGCTTCGCTCTGGGCGATTTCGTTTTCGTGGTGCGGGAACTCAAGGTCGCTGCCGCCGCCATGAATGTCGAAAGTCTCGCCCAGGCAGCAGGTGGACATCACCGAGCACTCGATGTGCCAGCCCGGACGACCGGCGCCCCATGGCGATTCCCAGCTCGGCTCGCCCGGCTTGGTGGCTTTCCACAGCACGAAGTCCAGCGGGTCCTGCTTGGACTCGTCGACTTCGATCCGTGCGCCAATGCGCAAGTCTTCGATCTTCTTGCGCGACAGCTTGCCGTAACCCATGAACTTGGCGACGCGGTAGTACACGTCGCCATTGCCCGGGGCGTAGGCATAACCCTTGTCGATCAGGGTCTGGATCATGCTCAGCATGCCCGGAATGTGATCCGTGGCACGTGGTTCCATGTCCGGCTTGAGGATGTTGAGGCGCGCCTCGTCCTCATGCATCGCGGTGATCATGCGTTCGGTCAGCGCGTCGAACGGCTCGCCGTTCTCCTTCGCACGATTGATGATCTTGTCTTCAATGTCGGTGATGTTGCGCACATAAGTCAGGTTGTAACCGCTGAACCGCAACCAGCGGGTCACCAGGTCGAACGCGACCATGCTGCGGCCATGACCAATGTGGCAGTAGTCGTACACGGTCATGCCGCACACGTACATGCGCACATTGTTGCCATCGAGCGGCTTGAAGACTTCTTTGCTCTTGGTGAGCGTGTTGTAGATCGTTAGCACGTTAGTTCCTTGACGCTAAATCACTGGCCCCACGAATCACGCAGGGTCACGGTACGGTTGAATACCGGCTGACCTGGTTTCGAGTCCTTCAAATCAGCAACGAAGTAACCTTCGCGCTCGAACTGGAAACGGTCTTCCGGCTGTGCATTGCCCAACGAGGGTTCAGCACGACAACCGGTGAGTACCTGCAGCGAATCAGGGTTGATGTTGTCCAGGAAACTGGCGCTGTCTTCGGCCTTCTCTGGGTTGGCCGAACGGAACAGACGATCGTACAGACGCACTTCGCACTCGACGCTGGCCGCGGCCGGTACCCAGTGAACCACGCCTTTGACCTTGCGACCTTCCGGGTTCTTGCCCAGGGTGTCCGGATCGTACGAGCAGCGTAGTTCGACGATGTTGCCATCGGCGCCCTTGATCGCTTCGTCGGCACGGATCACGTAGCTGCCGCGCAGGCGCACTTCACCGGCCGGTTCCAGGCGCTTGTAGCCCTTCGGCGGCTCTTCCATGAAGTCTTCACGGTCGATGTAGATTTCGCGAGCGAACGGCAGGACGCGCACGCCCATGTCTTCTTTCGGGTGGCACGGCAGTTCGAGGTTCTCGACCTGGCCTTCCGGGTAGTTGGTGATCACGACTTTCAACGGTCGCAGCACGCACATGGCGCGCGGGGCGCTGTGGTCGAGGTCGTCACGGATGCTGAATTCGAGCATGCCGAAGTCCACCACGCCGTCGGAACGGTTGGTGCCGATCATTTCGCAGAAGTTGCGGATCGATTTCGGCGTGTAGCCACGGCGGCGGAAACCCGACAGCGTGGACATGCGCGGGTCGTCCCAACCGTTGACGTGCTTTTCATCGACCAACTGCTTGAGCTTGCGCTTGCTGGTGATGGTGTAGTTCAGGTTCAGGCGGCTGAACTCGTACTGGCGCGGGTTGGCCGGCACCGGCAGATGCTCGAGGAACCACTCGTACAGCGGACGGTGGCTTTCGAACTCCAGGGTGCAGATCGAGTGAGTGATGCCTTCGATGGCGTCCGACTGACCGTGGGTGAAGTCGTAGTTCGGGTAGATGCACCACTTGTCACCGGTCTGGTGGTGGTGCGCGTGACGGATGCGATACATGATCGGGTCACGCAGGTTCATGTTCGGCGAGGCCATGTCGATCTTGGCCCGCAGCACCCGCGCACCGTCCTTGAACTCGCCGGCTTTCATGCGGGCGAACAGGTCCAGGTTCTCTTCGACGCTGCGCTCGCGGAACGGGCTGTTCTTGCCCGGCTCGGTCAGGCTGCCACGGTATTCCTTGGCTTGTTCCGGGGTCAGGTCGTCGACGTAGGCATTGCCGGATTTGATCAGCTCCACCGCCCAGTCATGCAACTGGTCGAAATACTGCGAGGCGTAGCGCACTTCGCCGGACCATTCGAAGCCCAGCCATTTGACGTCGCTTTCGATCGCGTCGATGTATTCCTGGTCTTCCTTGGCCGGGTTGGTGTCGTCGAAACGCAGGTGCGTGACGCCGCCGAACTCCTGGGCCAGGCCGAAGTTCACGCAGATCGACTTGGCGTGGCCGATGTGCAGGTAGCCGTTGGGTTCAGGCGGGAAACGGGTGACGATCTGCGTGTGCTTGCCCGAGTCCAGGTCTGCCTGGATGATCGGCCGCAGGAAGTTGACCGGCACGGCAGGGCCGGTCTTGGCATTCGAGGTAGGGTCGACAGTGGGCTTGCTCATAGGATCCTTGAACGTACAAGTGCGTGGCCGTAATGAAGGCCGGACAAAACAAAGCCGCTATCATAGCCGATGCCGTCAAGTACCTGACAGAGCGCACTCTGTAAACCGTCGCATTTAATAGGCCGTAAATGAAAAAACAGCCTCGAAATTCGCGCCTGTCACGCTAAACTGCGCACCTTGGCCGAGACAGGCTGAACCGGTTGCGGGATGGACCTCCCAAAACCACGAATTCATAAAGTATGCTTCTCCTTAAAAGAGTGCTGATCATGACCCAAGTCAAACTGACTACCAACCACGGCGACATCGTCCTCGAACTGAACGCCGAGAAGGCCCCGATCACCGTGGCCAACTTCGTCGAGTACGTTAAAGCCGGTCACTACGAAAACACCGTTTTCCACCGAGTCATCGGTAACTTCATGATCCAGGGCGGCGGTTTCGAGCCAGGCATGAAAGAAAAGAAAGACAAGCGCCCAAGCATCCAGAACGAAGCTGACAACGGTCTTTCCAACGACAAGTACACCGTCGCCATGGCCCGCACCATGGAGCCGCATTCGGCTTCCGCACAGTTCTTCATCAACGTGGCCGACAACAGCTTCCTGAACCACAGCGGCAAGAACGTTCAGGGCTGGGGCTACGCGGTATTCGGTAAAGTGACCGCAGGCACCGACGTTGTCGACAAGATCAAAGGCGTGGCCACCACTTCCAAGTCCGGCCACCAGGACGTACCAGCAGACGACGTGATCATCGAGAAAGCCGAGATCATTGAGTGATATTGCTGATTTCAGATTTACATCTGGAAGAGGAGCGCCCGGACATTACCCGGGCGTTTCTGGATTTGCTCGCCGGACGCGCCCGCTCGGCGAGTGCGTTGTACATTCTGGGCGACTTCTTCGAGGTGTGGATTGGCGACGACGCCATGACACCCTTCCAGCGCTCCATCTGCCAGGCCCTGCGCGAGTTAAGCGACAGCGGCACGGCCATTTTCCTGATGCACGGCAATCGCGACTTCATGCTCGGCAAGGCCTTCTGCAAAGCAGCCGGCTGCACCTTGCTGAAAGATCCGAGTGTCGTGCAGTTCAACGGCGAGCCGGTGCTGCTGATGCACGGCGACAGCCTCTGCACCCGCGACGAAGCCTATATGAAGCTGCGTCGCTACCTGCGCAACCCGATTACCCTGTTCATCCTGCGGCATCTGCCGCTGCGCACCCGGCACAAGCTGGCGCGCAAGCTGCGCAGTGAAAGCCGCGCGCAAACGCGGATGAAGGCCAACGACATTGTCGATGTCACGCCCGAAGAGATTCCGCGGATCATGCAGGAATACGGCGTGAAGACCTTGATCCACGGGCACACCCACCGTCCCGCGATTCACAAGTTGCAGCTTGGCGAGCAAGCGGCCAGGCGCATTGTGCTGGGGGATTGGGATCGTCAAGGGTGGGCGTTGCAGGTGGATGAGCAAGGGTTTGCGCTGGCGCCCTTTGATTTCGCAGCGCCTTAAAGATCAAAAGATCGCAGCCTTCGGCAGCTCCTACAGAGTGTACACATGCCTCTGTAGGAGCTGCCGAAGGCTGCGATCTTGGCTAGTCAGTGCCCTGCCGAAGCAGGCCCCGCCTTGGCAGTAAACGGCGGCTTGGCTAGCCACACAATCAGTATCAAACCCATGAACATCCAGCCCAACAGGGTGAAGTAGTCCACCGTGGACATGATGTACGCCTGACTGATCACAGTCTGCTCCAGCTGCGTGTAGGCCTTGGCCCCTGCCCCGCCCAGGTTGGTCAATGCTTCGCGAGTCGCCGGATCGAACGGGGTGATGCTTTCGGTCAGGTAGGCGTGATGCTGGTCAGCCCGTCGAATCCAGATCCAGGTCGTCAGCGACGCCGCAAAACTGCCGCCCAAGGTGCGCAAAAACGTCGCCAGGCCGGAGCCGTCGGCAATCTGGCTCGGCGGCAGGTCCGACAGCAGGATGGTCAGCGTCGGCATGAAGAACAGCGCCACGCCGATCCCCATGAACAGCTGCACCATGGCGATGTGCTGGAAGTCCACCTCATTGGTGAAGCCTGCTCGCATGAAACAGCTCAGGCCGATGGCCAGGAACGCCCCGCCCGCCAGCAGGCGCATGTCGAATTTCGGTGCGTATTTGCCGACAAACGGCGCCAGCAGCACCGGCAGGATCCCCAGCGGCGCCACCGCAAAACCGGCCCAGGTTGCGGTGTAGCCCAGCCGCGTTTGCAGCCACTGCGGCAGAATCAGGTTGATCCCGAAAAACCCGGCATAGCCCAGGATCAGTACGATGGTGCCGTAGCGGAAATTGCGATGGGCGAACAGGCGCAGGTTGACCACCGGATGTTCGTCGGTCATTTCCCAGATCACGAAAAACGCCAGGGCCACCACCGAAATCACCGAGCCGATCACGATGAAGCTGGATTCGAACCAATCGGCATCGTTGCCCTTGTCGAGCACGATCTGCAGCGCCCCGACGCCAATGATCAGTGCGATCAGACCGACGTAATCCATCGGCTGGCGGCTGGTGACCACCGGGCGCTTTTTCATCTGCTGGGTCACTACCCATGCCGCGAACAGGCCGATCGGCACGTTGATGAAGAAAATCCATGGCCAGCTGTAGCTGTCGGTGATCCAGCCGCCGAGGATCGGCCCGGCAATCGGCGCGACCACCGTGACCATCGCCAGCAGCGCCAGCGCCAGCCCCCGTTTCGCCGGGGGGTAAACCGCAATCAGCAGGGTCTGGGTCATCGGGTACAGCGGCCCGGCCACTACCCCTTGCAGTACCCGGAAGCCCACCAGTTCCGGCATCGAGGTGGAAATCCCGCACAGGAACGAAGCCAGCACGAACAGCAGTGTCGCCCAGACAAACAGCTTCACCTCGCCGAAACGCCGACTGAGCCAACCGGTCAGCGGCAAGGCGATGGCGTTGCTCACGGCGAACGAGGTGATGACCCAGGTGCCCTGCTCCGAGCTCACGCCCAGGTTGCCGGAAATCGTCGGTAGCGCCACGTTGGCAATGGTGGTGTCGAGCACTTGCATGAAGGTCGCCAGCGACAGGCCGATGGTGCTGAGCAACAGGCTGGGCGGTGTGAAAGACGCGTTATTGCTCATCGCGAATCCTTTGGAGCTGATCTGGCGCTGCGCCTGTTACAGACGCAGCTAACCCTATGGGAGCGGGCTTGCCCGCGAAGAGGTCGGCACACTCGACATGGATGTCGCCTGACGCTCCGCCTTCGCGAGCAAGCCCGCTCCCACAGGGTCGATGTAATGGCATATCAGCGTTGCGCGGTCTTGCTGACCGCTGCGCTGTTGTCGTGGATCAGCTGGGTGATCATCGCATCGGCCTCGGCCAACTGACGGTCGTAGACATTGGTGCTGAACGAAGCCTTTTGCGGCGGCTGTTGCGCCAGCACTGGCCCGCTCTGGTCGTGCAGGTCCACATCGACCATGGTCGACAGACCGACCCGCAACGGGTGTTTGGCCAGCTCCTCAGCGTTGACGTGGACCCGCACCGGCACGCGCTGCACGATCTTGATCCAGTTGCCGGTGGCGTTCTGCGCCGGCAGCAGGGCAAAGGCGCTGCCGGTCCCGGCGCCGAGGCTGTCGATGGTGCCGCTGTATTTCACGCTGCTGCCGTACAGGTCAGTCTCGATCTCCACTGGCTGGCCGATGCGCATGTCGCGCAGCTGGGTTTCCTTGAAGTTGGCGTCGATCCACAGCTGGTCCAGCGGAATCACCGCCATCAGCGCGGTACCCGGTTGTACACGCTGACCAAGCTGTACAGAACGCTTGGCCACGTAACCGGTGACCGGCGCAATCAGGACGCTGCGCGAGTTGTTCAGATAGGCCTGACGCAGTTGCGCGGCGGCGGCCATCACGTCCGGGTGCGATGAAACCACGGTGTCATCGACCAGCGCACTGGTGGTCTTGAGCTTCTGTTCGGCATTGGCCAGGGCGTTTTTCGCCGAGGTCAGGTCATCGCGGGCGTGGGACAGCTCTTCCTGGGAAATTGCCCCGCCGGCGGCGAGATTCTTGCGCCGGCTGAAGTTGTCCTGGGCCTTTTGCACTTCGGCTTTCTGGGCGTTGACCTGGGCTTTCATGCCATCCACATCACTGTACAAGCCACGCACCTGGCGCACGGTACGCGCCAGGTTGGCCTGGGCATTTTGCAGACCGATTTCGGCGTCGTTCGGGTCGAAGTTCACCAGCACCTGGCCTTCATGGACCAGATCGCCGTCATCGGCGCCGATGCTGACCACGGTGCCAGTGACCAGCGGGGTGATTTCCACCACGTTGCCGTTCACATAGGCGTCGTCGGTGCTTTCGCTCCAGCGCCCGTAGAACTCGTGGTAGGCCCAGACGCCCGCGCCACCGAGCACGACGGCGGCGGCCAGGACCAGCAGCATGAACTTGCGCTTTCCCGAATTGGGGTTGCCCTGGGTGTTTTCAGGAGGTTGGGTCGTATCGGCAGTGGCCATGACAAGTACCTTGAATTAGTGGGTCAACGTGGCTGGCGTGGCGCTGGCCGAGGCGATGGCCTCAGGCTGGAAACCGCCACCCAGCGCCTGCATCAGTTGGATCGACAGGTCAATCTGCTCGGCATTCAGGTTGGCCAGCTGGCGCTGGGCCTGGAGCAATTGCTGCTCGATGCTGAGCACGTCCAGGTAGTTGCCGATGCCGGAACCGTAACGCAGGACCACGGTGTTGTAGGAATCCTGGGCGATGTCGGTGGCGTGCCGCTGGGCAGCGATCTGCCGGCCGATATCACGCAACTGGTTGATGCTGTCACTGACATCCCCCAGCGCCTTGACCAGGCTTTTGTTGTACTGCGCCACGGCGAGGTCGTAATCGGCGTCGCGCGAATCGAGGTCGGCACGCAGACGGCCACCGTCGAAGATCGGCACCGAGATCGTCGGTGCAATGTTGAAGAAACGACTGGCCGAACCAAACATCGCATCGCCCAGCAAGGATTCGGCACCGGCAGCGGCGCTGAGGTTCAGGTTGGGATAGAACCGGGTCTTGCCGGCGTCGATGCTTTTGCTCGCCGCTTCGACGCGCCAGCGCGCGGCCACCAGGTCCGGGCGGCGCCCGAGCAACTCGGCCGGCAGCACCGAAGGTAGCGCTACCGCACCCGGCTGAAGAATGTTCGGGCGGGCAATTTCATTGCCGCGGTCCGGGCCTTTGCCGAGCAGAACGGCCAGGGCGATTTTCGCGCTGTTCAAGCGTTTTTCGGCGTCGATCAGGTTGGCCTGGGAAGTGGCTTCCAGGCTTTCGGTCTGCTGGAACTGGTACTGGCTGTCGATCCCGGCAGTCAGGCGTCGCTGGCTCAGGTCGAGCATTTGCCGGGTGCGCTTGAGGTCTTCGCTGGACAGGTCATAGACGATGTGTGCCTGGCCAAGATCGCTATAGGCCCGGGCGACATCGGCGGCCAGGGTCAGTTGCGCAGCCTGCTGGTCGACTTCGGCGGCGCGGGCCTGGCCGAGGGCCGCTTCCCAGGCATCGCGCTGACCGCCCCACAGGTCGAAGTTGTAGTTGAAGCTGGTGCTGATGTTGCGCACGGTGGCGTACGCGTCACCCTGCCCGAGCGGATCCTGGTCCCGGGCCAGGCGTGAGCGACTGACACCGGCGCTGGCATCCAGGGTCGGCATCCGCTCGGCGTCGGCGGCGGAAGCGGCAGCGCTGGCCTGATGGGCACGGGCGTCGGCGATCTGCATGTCCGGGCTGTCGCGCAAGGCCTCGCGGATCAGGCCGTCGAGTTGCGGGTCGCCGAGGCTTTTCCACCAGTCGCTTTTCGGCCAGGCCGCGGGTGACAACGTCACACTGCTGAGGGATTGCCCGGCCTTGAGGGTCTTCGCGTCAAGGCTGACACCTTCGGTTTTCAGGCCGCTGTAACTGGCGCAACCGGCGACGCTCATGGCCAACAGCACCAGGCTCAGGCCGGTACGCAAGGGGTTACTGCTCATTTGTCACCTACCCGCAGCAGGGTGATCGCGTCACCGGCTGCCACCAGAATTTTCTTCAGGATCAGCTCCAGGGTTTTCAGTTCGTCCGGAGTGATGGCGCCGGCCAGTTCATTCATGGCTTCGGCGCCGATGTTCGGCAGGCGGTCGGCCAGCTTCTGCCCTTCTTCGGTCAGTACCAACTGCACTTGACGGCGATCCGCCTCGGAGCGTTGCCGGGCAAGGAAACCTTTCTGTTCCAGACGATCGAGCATGCGCGTCATCGAGCCGCTGTCCAGGGACAGGTGACGGCACAACTCGCCCGGCGAATCGACGCCGAACTGGGCGATGATGATCAACACTTTGAACTGCGCGGCGGTGATGCCGTGGGGTTCCATGTGGGTGTCGATGATCCGGTCCTTGAGCAGCGCGGCGCGTCCGAGCAACAAACCGAGATGGCAATTCTGGAAATCGTCTGGAGAGAAATGTTTCATCTGACCACCAATTAGCTGCCTAGGCAGTGAATGTATGTCGAGATATTACTGCCTAAGCAGCGAATGTCAACGCAATAGTTAGGAAGCTTTGTATTTAGTTGACTAAAGGCATCGGATATAAGCAAAAAGATCGCAGCCTTCGGCAGCTCCTACAGGTGTACACAAAACCCTGTAGGAGCTGCCGAAGGCTGCGATCTTTTGATTTTGAAGGGACTAGAAATCCCGCTTGTAGAAGATATCCAGCGAACTGGCCACGCCACCCGCGGCTTCGAGGTAGACCTTCTTGCTCAGCTTGTAGCGCAGGGCAATGGTGTTGGCCGGTTCAAACACGCCGACGCCATAGCGCAGACTGAGCTTTTCGGAAATATTGCCACTGGCCACCACGCTGGTGGCGTCGCCACTGCCCTGGGTGTCGAGCTGGAAGTCCTGGATGCCCAGGTTCTTGGCGATGCCGCTGGTCACCCCGGAGCTGCCCATCAAGCCCAACCCGAGTGCCGCCTGGGCGAGCATGTTGTTGTCTTCGCCATTGCTGCTCAGCGGACGCCCGAGCACCAGATAGGACAGGGCCTGCTCCTGACTCATGGCCGGCTCGGAGAAGATCTGCGTGGTCGGCTGTTCGGCGCTGCCACTCAAACGAATGCCGGCGATGATGTCGTCGGTCTTGCGAATGGCCTCGATGTCCAGGTACGGCTGATCGATGGGCCCGGCAAACAGCAAGCGCGCCCGGCGCACCGAAAGCCGCTGGCCGTAGGCGCGGTATCGGCCGTCGTTAAGCCACAGTTCGCCGCGGGTGTCCATGTTGTCGCCGATGTGCACATGCCCCTGGACATTTGCGGTCAGGCCAAATCCTGCAAAGCTCAACTTGTCCTCGCCGACCAGCACTTCGATGTCCATCTTCATTGCCAGCGGTGCTTTGCCCTCCTCGGTCTGCTGACCGATGATCACCGTGTCATCGGAAACCTTGACCGTCGACGGCGGCAACTCGCGAATGGTGATGTCGCCCCTGGGCACCAGCACTTTGCCGGCGATGGCCAGTTCGTCACCCTTCATCGAGATCTTCAGGTCCGGTGCCACTTCCAGCTTGGCGTAAGGCTCGACGGTGACCGGCAGTTGCGACCCCTTGAGCGCCAGGTCCACCACCAGCGCCTGGCCCCAGGCGATGTTGCCATTCAGGCTGCCCTGCCCGGCCTTGCCGCTGTTCCAGCCACCGTTCAATTGCACGCTTTCACCGGCGATGAGCGCTTGAACGTGCAGGTTTTTCAGCTCCATCGGCAATTCAGGCCCGGAGATCTGACCGTCGCTGAGTTGCAGACTGCCATTGACCTGCGGCGCCAGCAGCCCACCGGAAATCGTGCCGCTGCCATTCAAGCGCCCGGTCAGTTTCTCGACCATCGGCACGAACGGTCGCGCCACCGACAGGTCCAGCCCGCTCAAACGGAACGAGCCGCTCAACGGCTTGTTCTTTGGCAGCGGATTGAGCTGCGCTTGCACCATCAGTTCGCCGAGTTTGCCGCCGACGAAGTTGAGCTCGGTGTCGATGCGCTTGGGCGTGAGTTTGCTGGTGAGTTTCAGGGTCTGGTACGGGAAGTCCAGCCACTGGTCCTTATCCTTGATGCGCAACGTACCGCCGCCGGCATCGACGCTGACCTGGCCGTTCGGGCCACTGGCCGGCAGGTCCAGTTGCAGGTCGGCGTTGAGCCGGCCCTGCCAGGCGAAATCCTTCGGCAACCACTGCGCGAGACTGTCGATCGGGAATTGCTTGAGGTGATAACGCAGCTTTGGCTCGGGCATCAGGCGCGAGTCTTCACCGCACAGGCTGGCCTGGCCGGATGCCCAGCAATGGGCTCCAAAGCTGATCTTGCCGTCCGCCAGGCGTTCGAGTTTCGCCGGCCCTTGCAGCTTCCAGTCCTGGCCACCGGCCTGGATATCACCACTGGCCAGGCGCCCGCGCCAGTTGCCTTTGTCCAGCGCACCGTCCAGCCCCAGCGCCAGTTTCAGCTTCGGCCCTTGCAGGTCGAGGCTCAGCTTCTGGTTCTTGATGTCGCCCTGGCCGCTGGCGGTCAGGGTTCCCAGTGCAGTGTCGCCGGCCTGGATGCCGCTGCCCTTGAGGCCGATTTTCGCCCGTTGCGCACTGTCCAGCGTGGCGTCCAGGTTAAGGCTTTGCAGGCGATTGTCCTGGAAAACCAGTTGCGAGCCTTGCAGGTCAAGCTTGCCTTGGGGCGCCTTGAGCGTGCCGGCGACATCCACGCGGCCATTGAGCTGGCCGCGCAGTTGCGGCCAGAGCTGGGCCAGGCGCGGTAGCTTGAGATCGATCTGGCCGGCGAGTTTCTGTTGCAGGCTGCCTTTGCCGCTGATGCTGTTGTCGCCGAGGCGAACTTGCAGGGTATTGAGGTTCCATTGCTCGCCACGGCCGTCGGCCTTGGCCTGGATCACCGCTGGCTGACCGCGCAGCTTGCCCTTGAGATCCAGGTCGGCATTGAGGCTGAGCGTTTCGTTTTTCAGCTCGCCCGTGCTGCGCAACGGCCCGGCCAGTGTGCCTGGCAGCTCCGCAACCCAGTACGCAGGGTTGATCGCCGACAGGTCCAGCGCGGTGTCCCAGGCAATGCCATCGGCGAATTGCAGGTTCAGGTGCCCCTCAGCCTTGCCCTGCCCGGCCTGGAGTTGAATCTGTTGCAGGTAGATTTTCGTCAGGTCGCCCGCGAACGGGCTGGCCAGGGTGAAGGCGCCGGCCGGACCGTCCGCCGCCGCGACGAAATGCCCGAGGTACTTGCCGTCGGTGTAAGAGACTTCGCCGGTGAACGTGCGAAGCGCAACTTGCGGTTCGTCGATAAGCGGATAGAGCCTGTGCCACGGGAAATCCAGCCAGTCGATCTTCGCCTCGGCGCTCAGGCCCTTGCTCCAATCCACAAGCCCTGTGAGCTTGAGGCTTTGCTTGTCGTTGGCGGTCAGGTCCAGCGCGGCAATCTGCGCGCCCTTGGCGTCAACCTTGCCTTGCAGCGCCAGGGCGACTGGACCTTGCTCGGCGGGCAGCGTGGCTTTGCCGAGCAGCGCGTAGCCGTTCTTCAGGTCACCAGCGCCGGTGAGTTCCAGCTGATTGAGTTGCAGGGTATCCGGCAGATCGGCACTGGGCTTGAAGCCATCGGCGGTGATCCGTACCTTGGCCGGCAGGTTTTCCACCAGTGGTTGCAGTTCGCCGGTCAGTTGCCCGTTGAGGTAACCGCTGCTGTCGGCTTTCAGGTTCAGGGTCTTGAGCAGGTCGCCATCGACTTTCAGCGCCAGCGCCAGGGGTTCTGGCGTCGACAACAGCGTCAGCTTGCCGGAGGCGCTGAGGGGCCAGTTGCCGGAGGGTTGCAGCAGTCCGGACAGGTTCAGGCTCAGGTCATCGCGCTGTATCGACACCGCGTCGATCTTCAAGCCGGCCGTCGTCCAGTGCGCCGCCAGTTGCAAACCCTTGAGTTCTTCGCTGCCGTTGAACAACAGGCTGCCGACCTTGATTTCCCCCAGTTCGAGGGCCAACGGTAATTTGAGTTCCGGGAGCGTTATCGGGCCGCTGTCTGGCTCTTCGGCACCCGGCGGGAACGTCAGGCTGACCTGATCGGCCTGCAACTGCTCGATGCACAGGGTCATTCGCGTCAGGCACAACGGCGACCAGGCGAAAATCACTTTGCTCAGCTCAACCTGGTTGCTGTCCTGCTGCCACAGCACCCGATCGGCACTCCACTGCCCGCCCAACCGGCCCTGGAAGTTGTCCAGGGTCAAGCCCGGCACGAAGCCCAACGCCCAGCGGCTGCCCGTCGCCGTGCCCAGCACCGTGGCCAGCGTCAGGACAACCACTGCCACCAGCGCAGCCATTGTCAGCAGTGTTGCTTTCAAACCACGCTTCACAGCTCAGGCCCCATGGAAAAGTGCAGTCGAATGCCGCCATCGTCGTCCAGCGCGTGGGCCAGGTCGAGGCGGATCGGCCCCACCGGCGATACCCAGCGCACGCCGATACCGACCCCGGTCTTGAGGTTCGGCAGTTCGAGTGTGTTGAAGGCATTGCCCTGATCGACAAAGGTCGCGACCCGCCATTTTTCGGCGACGGAATACTGATATTCGGCACTGGCGGCGACCATGTAGCGACCACCAATGCGGTCGCCGTCGGAGTTTTCCGGGGACAGGCTCTGATAATCGTAGCCACGCACGCTCTGGTCACCACCGGCGAAGAAGCGCAACGATGGCGGTACCGATTTGAAGCCGTTGGTGGCACTGCCGCCGACCTGCACCCGCCCGAGGAAGCGGTGTTTATCGAACACCGTGGTCAAGCCTTTGACCAATGCCGTGCCGTAGAGCAGGTTGCTGTCGGAACCCAAACCTTCCTTGGCCACTTTGGATTCGAATTGCAGGCGATAGCCGTTGTGCGGGTCGATGCGGTTGTCGCTTTTGAGGTACGAATAGCTCACACCGGGCATCAGCAAGGTACTGAGTCCCGAGTCGTCGCCCAGTTGGTAATCCTCGCGCTGCCACTTCAGCGATACCACCCGTTGCCAGCCGCTGGGCAACTTGCTGTGCCACTCGGGACCGAGGGTCAGCAGCTTGCTGTGGCTTTCCTTATCGGCGATGTCTTCATTCTGGTAGCCACCGGCAAAACGCAGTTTGTCGGTCAGGGGCGGGTCCAGCGGAATGTCGTAGAACAGCCCGACGTTTTGCCGAGGTGCCGAGACTTCGGTTTCCCAGCCATAACTGTGCCCTTGCGCGTTGACCCAATGCCGGGTCCAGTTGGCCTTGGCCCGTGGACCGACGTCGGTGGAAAAGCCAAGGCCCAGGCCCATGGTCCGCGGTTTGCGGGTTTCGAGCTTGACGTCCACCGGGATTGCTTCGTCCCTGGACGCCGTGGGTGCCGCGTCCACGCGAACGCCTTCGAAGTAGCCGCTCGATTGCAGGTTCTGATTGAGTTCGGCGATCAGTTCCGAGTCATACGGCGTGCCGGTCTTGAACGGCACCATGCGTTGCAGCAGGTCGTCATCGAACGGTGTATCGCCCTCGAAACTGACCTTGCCCAGGGTATAGCGCGGACCGCTTTCATAGATCAGTTCGATATCGGCGACGCCGGCACGGGGGTCGACCGACAGTTTTGAACGGGTGAACCGGCCGCTGAAAAAACCATAGCGCGAAGCCTGATTCTGGATCAGGCGCTTGGCGTCCTCGTAATGCCCATGGTTGAGCACGGCACCGGGCTTGAGCGTGTCGCCCTTGGGGATTCGAAAGGCCTTGAGGGAAGCTGCCGGACCGTCGACACGCACCGTGACGTTGCGCAAGTGCACCGGCTCGCCGGGGTCGACCGTAAGCACCAGGCGCGGCTTTTCGCCGCCCTTCACTTCGCTGTCGATGTGCGGCTGGTAATAACCCAAGGCCTGGGCGGCCTTACGCGCCTGCTCTTCGGCGCCACGGCTGAAGCGCAGCAACGCTTCTTCATCGCGATCGCCGAGGTTGCCGATATAGCCTTCGATATTGGCCTTCAGCTCATCATTGGACGGTTTGATCCGCACATCCAATTCACTTTGTGCCAGCGCTGCGCAGCTGGTCATCAGCATCAGCACACCACTGGTAATTCTTCCTGGAAACTTCATAGGCGCGGATGCTATCACGAGCTTGAGAGCGTGATAGAGCCTGACTTACCCGGAAAGTTCGCCGATCAAGCGGTTGCAGTATGTAACACCTGGGGATTGGGGTGAAAAAACACGTGCTCGCGAATCGGTCCTACGGCAACTTCACCGATTTCCTGATAGCCCTGGCGCTTATAGAACTCCAGGTAGCGAGGGTTCCCGGTATCGAGGATCACGCCCTGTGAGTTTTCATCCACGGCGCACCAGTTGTGCACGGCTTGCAACAGTTGTTCGCCGAAGTGTTTGCCCTGGAACTGTGGATGAACCCCCAGCAACGGCAGGACGTGCACCGATTCGTTCGGCACGCAGGCCTCCACGGCAGCGTGATATTCGAGGTAGCGACGGGTGCAGCGAAATCCCGTGCTGAGCACCATGCGCAGGCGCCAGGCCCAACTTTCGGTGACGCCGAGACGACGTTGCGGCGGTGCGATCAGGGCGATGCCGATCAGGCGGTCGTTGACCAGCAGGCCGATGGCCGGCAGGTCCTGGAGAAAGTGCTGGCTCACCAGTTCGCGCACGGTGGCGCGAACCCGCTGTTCATAGCCGGGGCGCTCGGCTTCGAACAGATAGCCGAAGGTCGGCTCGTGTCGATAAGCCTGGTACAGCAGCGAACGCGCTTCGCGGGCGTAACCGCTGTCGAGCATGTGAATATCGGCGATGGCGGTCGAGGTTTCGGGCATGACGGTTGATCTCCCCGGCACAGCTCGGGTGGCTGTGCTCTTGTTGTTACGAGCCTGTCGGTGCTGACACAGTTCCTTACAGATCCGAAATGAGTGTAGGCAATGTAATCGCCTTCGTCGGAACGCCGCCCGGAGCAAGCCCGCTCCCACAGGTGATGAGCCGGCCTTGCTCTTGTGGGAGCGGGCTTGCTCGCGAAAGGGCCATCACTGCCCATACACAACTGACAGGCACAGCCGAATCCCCTCACCCCACACTGGCCCGATTCCCACATGTCAGCTAGCATCGCCCTTTTGCCAGGACTGCCGACCATGAAGATCGTTTCCTTCAACATCAACGGGCTGCGTGCCCGTCCCCATCAGCTGGCGGCGCTGATCGAAAAGCACCAGCCCGATGTGATCGGCTTGCAGGAAACCAAGGTCCACGACGAACAGTTCCCGCTGGCCGAGGTGCAGGCCCTGGGTTATCACGTGTATTTCCACGGGCAAAAAGGCCATTACGGCGTCGCCCTGCTCTCGCGCCAGGAGCCCCTGGCCCTGCATAAAGGTTTTGCCACCGATGAAGAAGACGCCCAGCGGCGCTTCATCTGGGGCACCTTCGCCGACGCCAACGGTGTGCCGGTGACCATCATGAACGGTTATTTCCCACAGGGCGAAAGCCGCGACCACCCGATCAAGTTCCCGGCCAAGGAGCGCTTCTACGGCGACTTGCAGCAATTGCTGGAAAGCCAGTTCAAGAACGACCAGCCGCTGGTGGTGATGGGCGATGTGAACATTTCCCCGGAAGACTGCGACATCGGCATCGGTCCGGACAATATGAAGCGCTGGCTGAAAACCGGCAAATGCAGCTTCCTGCCGGAAGAGCGCGAGTGGATGGCCCGCCTGAAGAACTGGGGCCTGGTGGACAGTTTCCGTCACCTGAACCCGGACGTGAGCGACACCTTCAGCTGGTTCGACTATCGCAGCCGTGGCTTCGAAGACGAGCCCAAGCGCGGCCTGCGCATCGACCTGATCCTCGCCTCCCACGGCTTGCTGCCACGGGTGAAGGCCGCCGGTGTGGACTACGAACTGCGTGGCATGGAAAAACCTTCGGACCATGCGCCGATCTGGCTTGAATTGAGCTAAAAAACACAAGATCGCAGCCTGCGGCAGCTCCTACATATGCCCGTAGGAGCTGCCGCAGGCTGCGATCTTTTGACTGTCATCTTTCGGAAACCTTACTGACTTAATCTCCCGACACCTCCTTTGGTTATGTAAGGTGCCGGCATGATGCTGCGCGTGTTGTTCTTGATGATGCTGTGCACAGGCTTGTCGCAAGCGGCCTCGGCCGGCGACTTGCCGACACCCGAACACGGCACGGTGCTGCGGATTCAGGGTTCCAACACCATCGGCGCGGCATTGGGACCGGCGCTGGTCGAGGGCCTGCTCAGTGAACTGGGCCTGCGCAAGATCCATCGGGAAACCCCGAACGCCGCCAACGAACTGCGCATCGTTGGCGAAACCGTTCAGGGCCGTCGGATCGTGGTGGAAGTGGCGGCCCACGGTTCAAGTACCGGTTTCACCGCACTAAAAACAGCCAGCGCCGATCTGGCCGCCTCGTCGCGCCCGATCAAGGACAGCGAACTGGCCAGCCTGCAATCCCTCGGCGACCTGAAAAGCCCGAGCGCCGAACAGGTCATCGCCATCGATGGCCTGGCGATCATCCTTCACCCGGACAATCCGCTGAACCAACTCGACACCGTGCAACTGGCGCGCATTTTCAGTGGCGAGGTGAAGTCCTGGGAAGACATCGGCGGTCGCGGCGGGCCGATTCATCTGTACGCGCGGGATGATCAGTCCGGGACCTACGACACCTTCAAGGAACTGGTCCTCAGCGGCCGTGGGAAAACCCTCGGCAGCGCGGCGAAACGCTTCGAGTCCAGCGAGCAACTGTCCGATGCGGTCAGCGCAGACCCGCAAGGCATCGGTTTTATCGGCTTGCCCTACGTGCGCCAGGCCAAGGCCGTGGCCATTATCGACGGTCAATCACAAGCCATGCCGCCGCTCAACAGCCTGATTGCCACCGAAGATTATCCGCTGTCCCGTCGGTTGTTCTTTTACCTGCCACCGACGGAAAAAAATCCCTGGGCCCAAGCGCTGGTGGCCTATGCCCAAAGCAGCAAAGGGCAAGCGATTGTCGCCGCCAACGGGTTTATTGCCCAGACCGTCCAGGCCATGGCCGTTACCCCCAATGCGTTGATGCCCGAGGGATACCAGTCCCTCAGTCGTCATGCCCAACGGTTGTCGGTGAATTTTCGCTTTGAAGAAGGCAGTGCCAGCCTGGACAACAAGGCGCGGCAAGACCTGACGCGAGTGCTCGACTATATAAAGCAGCAAGACAAAATGTCCGGGCAAGTGACACTGGTGGGTTTTGGCGATGCCAAGAGCGACCCGACGCGCGCCGATCTGCTGTCGAAGCTGCGGGCCATGGCGGTACGACGGGAGTTGGTGAAGAGCGGCGTGGTGTTTCGCGAGATACGCGGATTCGGTGCAGAAATGCCGGTGGCGGCCAATAGCGCCGATGAGGGACGGATCAAGAATCGGCGGGTCGAGGTTTGGGTGTATTGAATTGAAATGCGAACAAATGTGGCGAGGGAGCTTGTCGGAACGCCGCACCGTCCCGCTCGGCTGCGCAGCAGTCGCAAACCAGACAACCCGGTGCATCTGATACACCAGGGTTGCCGGATTTGGGGCCGCTCCGCGACCCAGCGGGAGCAAGCTCCCTCGCCACAAGTATTCACTCGACAGAAAAGATGCAGTGCTCTTAGTGCCCGCTACGCATCATCTCTTTCGGCACATACTTGCCGATTTCGAACTTGCCGATCGCCGCACGGTGCACTTCGTCCGGGCCGTCGGCCAGGCGCAGGGTGCGCTGCATCGCGTACATGTAGGCCAGCGGGAAATCGTTGGAAACCCCTGCCCCGCCATGGATCTGGATCGCCCGGTCGATCACCCGCAGCGCCACGTTCGGCGCGACGACCTTGATCTGCGCGATCTCGCTTTTCGCCACTTTGTTGCCGACAGTGTCCATCATGTACGCCGCTTTCAACGTCAGCAGACGTGCCATGTCGATTTCCATCCGCGAGTCGGCGATCTTGTCGATGTTGCCGCCCAAACGTGCCAGAGGCTTGCCGAACGCAGTACGGCTCACCGAGCGCTTGCACATCAGTTCCAGTGCGCGCTCGGCCATGCCGATCGAACGCATGCAGTGGTGAATCCGGCCAGGGCCAAGGCGACCTTGTGCGATTTCGAAGCCGCGTCCTTCGCCCAACAGGACGTTTTCGTACGGCACCCGCACGTTTTCGAAATGCACTTCAGCGTGACCATGAGGTGCATCGTCGTATCCGAACACCGGCAGCGGACGCACGATCTTCACGCCTGGCGCATCCACCGGCACCAGAATCATCGAGTGCTGGGCATGGCGCGGTGCGTCGGGATTACTCAGGCCCATGAAGATCAGGATCTTGCAGCGCGGGTCGCAAGCACCTGACGTCCACCATTTTTTGCCGTTGATCACCCACTCGTCGCCATCACGCACGGCACGGGCGGCCATGTTAGTGGCGTCGGAGGACGCTACGTCCGGTTCGGTCATGGCGAACGCCGAGCGGATCTCGCCGCGCAGCAAGGGTTCGAGCCAGCGCTGTTTCTGCTCTTCGTTGGCGTAACGCACCAGCACTTCCATGTTGCCGGTGTCGGGTGCCGAGCAGTTGAACGGCTCTGGCCCGAGCAGCGAACGGCCCATGATTTCCGCCAATGGCGCGTATTCGAGGTTGGTCAGGCCGGCGCCAAGCTCGGACTCAGGCAGAAACAAATTCCACAGGCCCTCGGCCTTGGCCTTGAGTTTGAGTTCTTCCATGATCGCCGTCGGCTGCCAGCGATCGCCCTCGGCGACCTGACGCTCGAACACGGCTTCGGCGGGATAGACGTAGGTGTCCATGAACGCTGTTACGCGCTCACGCAGTTCCTGAACCTTGGGCGAATAAGCGAAATCCATGAGCGAGATACCTTCTTGGGGGAGGTTGTTTAGGTCATGTATCGATGCTAGAACAGCGTTGATAATTTACCTAGCCTATTCTCGGCGTGTATAAACATTCATCACCGATATATGATCGACTGATCGTCACGGTCAGTCCGCCCACACAATAAGAGAGCCGCGTAATGAATCTGAGCAAGGTCGATCTCAACCTTTTCATCGTCTTCGACGCGATCTACACCGAAGCCAACCTGACCCGTGCCGGGCAGATTGTGGGCATTACCCAGCCAGCGGTGTCGAACGCTCTGGCCCGGTTGCGCGAGACCTTCAACGACCCGTTGTTCGTGCGCACCGCCCAGGGCATGGTGCCCACACCCATGGCGCAGAACATCATCGGCCCGGTGCGCAACGCGCTCTCGCTGCTGCGCGTGTCGGTGCAGGAAAGCCGTATTTTCAACCCGCAGCAAGCGGTCAAGACCTATCGCATCAGCATGACCGACCTCACCGAAGCGGTGATCCTGCCGCCGCTGTTCCAGCGCCTGCGCCGCCTGGCGCCAGCGGTGATCATCGAAAGTTTCCTGTCCAAACGCCGGGAAACCACCAAGGAGCTGGCGGCCGGTCGCCTCGACTTTGCGGTGGATGCGCCGCTCAACACCGACCCGCAGGTGCGTCACGTCAAGTTGATGGAGGACCGCTACGTGTGTGCCATGCGCAAGGGGCATCCGCTGGCGGGCAAGGAGAAACTCACGCTGGATGATTACCTGGGCCTGACCCACATCCATATTTCCAGCCGCCGCAGCGGCCTCGGCTATGTCGACCTGGCGCTGGGCAAGATGGGCATCCAGCGCAAGATCGCCCTGCGCTCCCAGCATTACCTGATGGCATCACAGGTGATGCAGCAGACCGATATGGTCATGACCGTGCCGGAACGCTTTGCCCGCCGTAACGATCTGCACGCCTTTAATCTGCCGGTCAACGACGTGCCGCCGGTGGAAACCCACCTCTACTGGCACGAAAGCACCGACCAGGACCCGGCAAACCGCTGGATGCGCGAGCAGATGATCGAGTTGTGCCAGCAGGTGACGGCGCAGGAGAAAAAGCTCGACACTAAAACGGTGTAAAGCCGTTCAAAAGATCGCAGCCTGCGGCAGCTCCTACATGGATATGCATTTTCCTGTAGGAGCTGCCGCAGGCTGCGATCCTTTTTCGCCCCTTGACGTAAACGTCAACCTGACATTAGCTTAGCGCCATGACCTTTTGCGAGCGCGCCCATGAGCAGCCAGACCTACAGCATTTCCGACCTCGCCCGCGAGCTCGACATCACCACCCGCGCCATTCGCTTTTATGAAGAGCAAGGCCTGCTCAGCCCCGAGCGCCGTGGCCAGGAACGCATTTACTCGCCCCGCGACAAGGTCAGCCTGAAGCTGATCCTGCGGGGCAAGCGCATCGGTTTCTCGCTGGCGGAATGCCGCGAACTGATCGAACTCTACGACCCGTCCAGCGGTAACACCAAGCAACTGCACAGCATGCTGGCGAAAATCAGCGAGCGCAGGGAGCAGCTTGAACAGCAAATGCTCGACATCGAACAGATGAAACTCGAGCTTGATACCGCTGAAGAACGCTGCGTGCAGGCGCTGGAGCAGACGCTCAAAAGCCAGGAATCGGTTCAGTAACCCGACACAATTCCCTGTGGGAGCGGGCTTGCTCGCGAAAACGGTTTGTCATTCAACACTGATGTCGACTGACCCGGCGCCTTCGCGAGCAAGCCCGCTCCCACATTAGATTCCCACTCACCATGACTACAGGTGAATCTCTTATGTCCCTCCCCACCCACGTACGCATTGTCGAAGTCGGCCCGCGCGACGGCCTGCAAAATGAAGCCCAACCCATCAGTGTTACCGACAAGGTGCAACTGGTCGATGCGCTGACCGCAGCCGGGCTCGGCTATATAGAAGTCGGCAGTTTCGTTTCGCCCAAGTGGGTGCCGCAGATGGCCGGCTCCGCCGAGGTCTTCGCGCAGATCCAGCGCAAACCGGGCGTGGTCTACGGTGCGCTCGCCCCCAACCTGCGCGGCTTCGAAGATGCCCTCGCCGCCGGGGTCAAGGAAGTCGCAGTGTTCGCGGCGGCGTCCGAGGCGTTTTCCCGGCGCAACATCAATTGCTCGATCAGCGAAAGCCTGGAGCGTTTCGGGCCGATCATGGACGCCGCCAGACAACATGGCGTAACCGTGCGCGGGTATGTGTCCTGTGTGCTGGGCTGCCCCTATGAAGGTAGCGTCGCCCCGGAGCAGGTCGCCGTGGTCGCCCGCGAGTTGTATGCCATGGGCTGCCATGAGGTCTCGCTGGGGGACACCATCGGCACCGGCACCGCTGGCGCAACCCGCAGGATGTTTGAAGTGGTATCGAAAGATGTGCCCCGGGAGAAACTCGCAGGGCACTTCCACGACACCTACGGCCAGGCTGTGGCCAACATCTATGCCAGCCTGCTGGAAGGCATCTCGGTGTTCGACAGTTCCATCGCCGGTCTCGGCGGTTGCCCCTACGCCAGGGGCGCGAGCGGTAACGTCGCCACCGAAGACGTGGTTTACCTGCTCAACGGCCTGGGCATCGACAGCGGAATCGACCTCGACGCCTTGATGCTCGCCGGTCAGCAGATTTGCACGGTCCTGGGTCGCCCTACCGGTTCCCGCGTGGCCAAGGCTCGCAGCGCACAGTGAGTACGCTGTGTGTGTCCGGGTGTTACCGCTGTGTCCGAAACGTGGGCGCAAGCGAGTAACACGGAAACAAATTGTAGGGTTTTGCCTGAGGCGAAAAACCCTACAATTTTCCAAGCCATTGATTTTAAAGGCTTTTAAAAAGTTGGCATGCCTCCTGCTATATCTATCGCATAACAAGAATAAAAAAATTGCGGCAAACCTAATAAAAACAAGACGTAACGACTCTGACATAACAAAAACAACACGGCAGAGACGCAGCTAACAGATTTTTTTGGAGAAGATGTGCTTTTCAGGGTGCTTTTCGGAGTTACCCGCAACCGGACAGAGAATAATAAAACTACCTTCAGGTAGCTCCCGTACTGGTTGGATCGCTCAGCGAGAAAGTAGATCAGCGCTCAAAAAAATACGTTTGCTCTTGATCCCGAATGGGGATCGCCAAAAACAGCGGTAAAGGGCAACGGTTGCCAAAAACAAAAACAGACCGACCCTCAATAATAAAAAAAGAGCACGCGCAACGAAAATTAAAGGGGAGCTTCGGCTCCCCTTTGTGCTGTCTGGCGTTTGAGATTGCCAAGATAATCACAACCTTGTAGGAGCTGGCGCAGCCTGCGATCTTTTGATCTTGACCTTCGCCAACCCTAAAAGATCGCAGCCTTCGGCAGCTCCTACCGTATCGCTTTGAGCTCCTCGATACTGATCTCGCGCATCCTGAATTTCTGGATCTTGCCGGTCACCGTCATCGGAAATTCCTCGACGAACTTGAAGTAGCGCGGCGTCTTGAAGTGCGCAATGCGCTCCTTGCACCAGGCTTGCAGCTCTTGCTCGGTGGCGCTGTGGCCGGGGTGGAACTTGATCCAGGCGACGATCTCTTCGCCGTAGCGCGAGCAAGGAATGCCAATCACCTGCACGTCGGCAACGGCCGGGTGAGTGAAGAAAAACTCTTCCAGCTCCCGTGGGTAGATGTTCTCACCGCCACGGATGATCATGTCTTTGTTGCGCCCGGCAATGCACACGTAACCCTCGTCGTTCATGCTTGCCAGGTCACCGGTGTGCATCCACCCTGCCTGATCGATGGCGTCTGCCGTGCCTTCGGGGTTGTTCCAGTAACCGAGCATCACGCTGTAACCGCGGGTGCACAGCTCGCCGATGGTGCCACGTGGCACCAGGTTGCCCGCTTCGTCGATGATCTTGCTTTCCAGTTGCGGCTGGGTGCGGCCGACGGTGGTCACGCGCAGTTCCAGATCGTCTGAAGGACCGGTCTGCAGCGACACCGGACTGGTTTCCGTCATGCCGTAGGCAATCTGCACTTCGCTCATGTGCATTTCGCTGATGACCCGGCGCATCACCTCGATAGGACAGGTCGCACCCGCCATGATCCCGGTGCGCAGGCTCGACAGGTCGAACTGGGCACGTTGCGGTTGGTCAAGCATGGCGATGAACATGGTCGGTACGCCGTACAGCGCGGTGGCTTTTTCTTCGGCCACGGCGCCGAGGGTCAGCAACGGATCGAACGCGTCGTTCGGGTAAATCATCGTACTGCCATGGGTGATGCAGCCGAGGTTACCCATGACCATGCCGAAGCAGTGATACAGCGGCACCGGGATCACCAGGCGATCCGCGGCGGTCAGGCCCAGGCTTTCGCCGACCATGTAACCGTTGTTGAGAATGTTGTAGTGACTGAGGGTCGCGCCCTTGGGAAAACCGGTGGTGCCGGAGGTGTACTGGATATTGACCGGCTGATCGAAATGCAGGCTGTCCTGGCGTTCATGCAGTTGCTCGACCGTCACGCTGCCCGCCAGATCGGCCAGTTGCGACCATGGCAGGAACCCCGACGGCGGCTGTGCATCCAGGCTGATGACGCCACGCAACTCCGGCAACCGCCCGCTCTGTAACTTGCCGATGGATTGCTCCGCCAACTCCGGCACCAGGCCTTGCAGCATCGAGTGATAGTCCGAGGACTTGAAGGCCCCGGCACATACCAGCCATTGGCAGCCGGACTGCTTCAACACGTATTCGAGTTCGGAACTGCGATACGCCGGGTTGATGTTGACCAGGATCACGCCGATTTTCGCAGTGGCAACCTGGCTGATGCACCACTGTGCACAGTTCGGCGCCCAGATGCCGAGGCGGTCCCCGGCTTGCAGCCCCAGCGCCAGCAATGCTCTGGCGTGCAGGTCCGCGGCCTCGGCCAATTGCCGCCAGGTGTAACGCAGCTGCTGATGGCGCACCACCAGCGCCTCCCCGTCCGGGTACTGCGCAACCGTGTTGTCGAATGCCTGGCCGATGGTCATCGCCAGCAAGGCTTTGTCCTGGGAACCACGGGTGTAACTGCGTTGCGGGCTTGCACTGGGTTGATCCATGACGACCCCTATTGTCTTTATTTATGGGCTACCGGCGGTCCCACAGGGTAGGTCCGCGTTCTATCTTGAACTGGCTCTACTCTCGCTCAAGTTGACGTTAACGTAAAGGGTGATTGACAGCCATTCGTCACAGGCTTACGTTAACGTAAAGGTGAGAACCCAATCACGGCCCTCCCCACCCTACAAAAAAGCCAAAAGGTGACCCATGAGCTATCCATCCCTGAACTTTGCCCTCGGTGAAACCATCGACATGCTGCGCGATCAGGTCCAGTCCTTCGTCGCCAAAGAGATCGCCCCGCGCGCCGCTCAGATCGACATCGACAACCTGTTCCCCGCCGACCTGTGGCGCAAATTCGGCGACATGGGCCTGTTGGGCATTACCGTGCCGGAAGAGTACGGCGGTGCCGGCCTGGGTTACCTGGCCCACGTGGTGGCCATGGAAGAAATCAGCCGTGGCTCGGCCTCGGTGGCGTTGTCCTACGGTGCTCACTCCAACCTGTGCGTCAACCAGATCAACCGCAACGGCAACCACGAACAGAAATCCAAGTACCTGCCCAAGCTGATCAGCGGCGAGCACATCGGCGCCCTGGCCATGAGCGAGCCCAATGCCGGTTCCGACGTGGTGTCGATGAAACTGCGCGCCGACAAACGCGGCGACAAGTACGTGCTCAACGGCAGCAAGACCTGGATCACCAACGGTCCGGACGCCAACACCTACGTGATCTACGCCAAGACCGACCTGGAAAAGGGCCCCCACGGCATCACCGCCTTCATCGTCGAACGCGACTGGAAAGGCTTCAGCCGCAGCAACAAGTTCGACAAGCTCGGCATGCGCGGTTCGAACACCTGCGAGCTGTTCTTCGATGACGTCGAAGTGCCGGAAGAAAACATCCTCGGCGTGCTCAACGGCGGCGTGAAGGTGCTGATGAGCGGCCTCGATTACGAGCGTGTTGTACTGTCCGGCGGCCCGACCGGGATCATGCAGGCCTGTATGGACCTGATCGTGCCGTACATCCACGACCGCAAGCAGTTCGGCCAAAGCATCGGCGAATTCCAGCTGATCCAGGGCAAGGTCGCCGACATGTACACCCAGCTCAACGCCAGCCGCGCCTACCTGTACGCCGTGGCCCAGGCCTGCGAGCGCGGCGAAACCACCCGCAAGGACGCCGCCGGCGTGATCCTCTACAGCGCCGAACGCGCCACGCAAATGGCCCTCGACGCGATCCAGATTCTCGGTGGCAACGGCTACATCAATGAATTCCCGGCCGGTCGCCTGTTGCGTGACGCCAAGCTGTACGAAATCGGCGCCGGCACCAGTGAGATCCGTCGCATGCTGATCGGTCGCGAACTGTTCAACGAAACCCGCTAAACGGAGCTGTCCATGGCTACCCTGCATACCCAGCTCAACCCTCGTTCAGCGGAGTTCGCCACCAACAGCGCGGCGATGCTCAAGCAGGTCGACGCGTTGCACACCCTGCTCGCCCAAGTGGCGCAAGGTGGCGGCCCGAAGGCTCAGGAACGCCACACCTCGCGGGGCAAACTGCTGCCCCGCGAGCGCATCAACCGCCTGCTCGATCCGGGTTCGCCGTTTCTGGAGATCAGCCAACTGGCGGCGTACGAGGTGTATGGCGAAGACGTCCCCGCCGCTGGCGTGATTGCCGGGATCGGCCGTGTGGAAGGCGTCGAATGCATGATCGTCGCCAACGACGCCACGGTCAAAGGTGGCTCGTATTACCCGCTGACGGTGAAAAAACACCTGCGCGCCCAGACCATCGCCCAACAGAACCGCCTGCCGTGCATCTACCTGGTGGACTCTGGCGGCGCCAACCTGCCGCGCCAGGATGAAGTGTTCCCGGACCGCGAGCACTTCGGGCGGATCTTCTTCAACCAGGCCAACATGAGCGCCATGGGCATTCCGCAGATTGCCGTGGTCATGGGCTCCTGCACTGCTGGCGGCGCCTATGTCCCGGCGATGGCCGACGAAGCGATCATGGTCCGCGAGCAAGCGACGATCTTCCTCGCCGGTCCGCCGCTGGTGAAAGCCGCGACCGGTGAAGTGGTCAGTGCCGAAGACCTCGGCGGGGCCGATGTGCACTGCAAGATTTCCGGGGTGGCCGACCATTATGCCGAGAGCGATGAACACGCCCTGGCCCTGGCCCGCCGCAGCGTCGCCAACCTCAACTGGCGCAAGCAAGGTGAGGTTCAGCAACGCACACCCATCGCCCCGCTCTACAGCAGCGACGAGTTGTACGGCGTGGTCCCGGCCGATGCCAAGCAACCGTTCGACGTGCGCGAAGTGATTGCGCGGCTGGTGGATGGTTCGGTGTTCGACGAATTCAAGGCGCTGTTCGGGACAACCCTGGTCTGCGGTTTTGCCTACCTGCACGGTTACCCGATCGCGATCCTCGCCAACAACGGCATCCTGTTCGCTGAAGCGGCGCAGAAAGGCGCGCACTTCATCGAACTGGCGTGCCAGCGCGGCATCCCGCTGCTGTTCCTGCAGAACATCACTGGCTTCATGGTCGGCCAGAAGTACGAGGCCGGCGGCATCGCCAAGCACGGCGCGAAACTGGTGACCGCTGTGGCCTGCGCCAAGGTGCCGAAGTTCACCGTGATCATCGGCGGCAGTTTCGGCGCCGGTAACTACGGCATGTGCGGCCGCGCCTACGATCCGCGCTTCTTATGGATGTGGCCGAATGCGCGCATCGGCGTGATGGGTGCCGAACAGGCGGCCGGCGTGCTGGTGCAGGTCAAACGCGAGCAGGCCGAACGCAGCGGCCAGGGTTTCAGCGCCGAGCAGGAAGCCGAGATCAAGCAACCGATCCTCGACCAGTACGAAGAACAGGGTCACCCCTACTATTCCAGCGCACGCCTGTGGGACGACGGTGTCATCGACCCGGCCCAGACCCGCGACGTACTGGCCCTGGCCCTGTCCGCGTCGTTGAACGCGCCAATCGAACCGAGCCGCTTCGGCGTGTTCCGGATGTGATTTTCTGTGGGACCGTGGAGACGGACGAATATGAGCGACTTCAACACCCTCGAACTGCTGACCGACCCCCGTGGTTTTGCCACGCTGTGGCTCAGCCGCGAAGAAAAGAACAACGCCTTCAACGCCGAAATGATCCGCGAACTGATCCTCGCCCTCGACAAAGTCGCGAGCGATGCCAGCCTGCGGTTCCTGATCGTGCGCGGTCGCGGCAAGCATTTCAGCGCCGGCGCTGACCTGGCCTGGATGCAGCAATCGGCCGAGCTCGATTACGCCACCAACCTCGATGACGCCCGGGAACTGGCGGAGTTGATGTACAACCTGGCCAAACTGAAAATTCCGACCCTGGCGGTGGTACAAGGCGCAGCCTTTGGTGGCGCGCTGGGCCTGATCAGTTGCTGCGACATGGCCATCGGTGCCGATGACGCGCAGTTCTGCCTGTCGGAAGTGCGCATCGGCCTGGCGCCGGCGGTGATCAGCCCGTTCGTGGTGCAAGCCATTGGCGAGCGCGCGACCCGTCGCTATGCCTTGACCGCCGAGCGCTTCGGCGGGCAACGGGCCCGGGAAATCGGCTTGTTGTCAGAGAGCTATGCAAGTGCCGAGCTGGAACAGAAAGTCGAGCAGTGGATCGACAACCTGCTGCTCAACAGTCCGGCCGCAATGCGCGCCAGCAAGGACCTGTTGCGTGAAGTCGGCGACGGCTCACTGACCCCGGCGTTGCGCCGCTACACCGAAAACGCCATCGCCCGCATCCGCGTCAGCCCCGAAGGCCAGGAAGGCCTGCGCGCCTTCCTGCAAAAACGTCCGCCGAGCTGGCAAGCCGAAACCACCAAGGAGCCCCGTTGATGAGCGCACCTGTCCTCACCACCCTGCTGGTGGCCAACCGTGGCGAAATCGCTTGCCGGGTAATGCGTACCGCCAAGGCCCTGGGCCTGACTACCGTGGCCGTGCACAGCGCCACCGACCGTGACGCCCGGCACAGCCGCGAAGCCGACATTCGGGTCGACCTGGGTGGCAGCAAAGCCGCCGACAGTTATCTGCAGATCGACAAAATGATCGCCGCCGCCAAGGCCAGCGGTGCCCAGGCGATTCACCCCGGCTACGGCTTTTTGTCGGAGAACGCCGGGTTCGCCCGCGCCATCGAAAACGCCGGCCTGATATTCCTCGGCCCGCCCGCCTCGGCCATCGACGCCATGGGCAGCAAGTCTGCCGCCAAAGCCTTGATGGAAACCGCTGGCGTGCCACTGGTGCCCGGTTATCACGGTGAAGCCCAGGACCTGGAAACCTTCCGCGCCGCCTGCGAGCGCATCGGCTACCCGGTGCTGCTCAAGGCCACCGCGGGTGGCGGTGGCAAAGGCATGAAAGTGGTCGAGGACGTCAGCCAACTGGCCGAAGCCCTGGCCTCGGCCCAGCGTGAGGCGCAATCGTCGTTCGGCGATTCGCGGATGCTGGTGGAGAAATACCTGCTCAAGCCGCGTCACGTGGAAATACAGGTGTTCGCCGACCAGCACGGCCACTGCCTGTACCTAAACGAGCGCGACTGCTCGATTCAGCGCCGCCACCAGAAAGTCGTCGAAGAAGCCCCGGCGCCAGGCCTGAGCCCGAAGTTGCGCCGGGCCATGGGTGAAGCCGCCGTGCGTTCGGCGCAAGCCATCGGTTATGTCGGTGCCGGCACCGTGGAGTTTTTGCTGGATGCGCGCGGCGAGTTCTTCTTCATGGAGATGAACACCCGCCTGCAAGTCGAACACCCGGTCACCGAAGCCATCACCGGCCTCGATCTGGTGGCCTGGCAGATTCGCGTGGCACGGGGCGAAGCCTTGCCGATGACTCAGGATCAGGTGCCGCTGGTGGGCCACGCGATCGAAGTGCGGCTGTATGCCGAAGACCCCGGCAATGATTTCCTGCCGGCGACCGGTCGCCTGGAACTGTATCGCGAATCAGCCCAGGGGCCGGGGCGCCGAGTGGACAGCGGTGTTGAAGAAGGCGACGAGATCTCGCCGTTCTACGACCCGATGCTCGGCAAGTTGATTGCCTGGGGCGAAGACCGTGAACAGGCACGTTTGCGCCTGCTTGGCATGCTCGATGAATTCGCCATCGGCGGGCTGAAGACCAACATCAATTTCCTGCGGCGCATCATCGGTCACCCGGCATTTGCTGCTGCCGAACTGGATACCGGCTTCATTCCGCGCTATCAGGAGCAGTTGCTGCCGACCCCTGCGGAACTCAGCGACGATTTCTGGCAGGCCGCCGCCCAGGCGTTTGCCCAGAGCCAGCCGCCTGCCACCCGCGCCGACGACCCGAGTTCGCCATGGGCGGCGGGTAACGGCCTGCGGGCTGGTTTGCCGCGAGAAATCACCCTTCACCTGAGCTGTGAAGGCCAGGACCGGGCCCTGACGCTGGGCGACATCAATGCCCACAACGCTCTGCTCAAGGGCGAGCATCTGCTGACCGAGCAGGCGGGTGTGCGACGTCAACACCGCGCAATACGCCGTGGCGAACAGGTGTATTTGCAGTGGGATGGCGAATTGCGTCGCATCGAGGCTTACGACCCGATCAGCGCCGTCGAGGCCAGCCACAGCCATCAGGGCGGGCTGACCGCCCCCATGAACGGCAGCATCGTCCGTGTCTTGGTGGAGGCCGGGCAATCGGTCGAGGCCGGGGCGCAACTGGTGGTACTGGAAGCGATGAAGATGGAGCACAGCATCCGCGCGCCCCACGCCGGGGTGATCAAGGCGCTGTATTGCCAGGAAGGCGAAATGGTCAGCGAAGGCAGTGCACTGGTCGAACTGGAAGAAGCATGAAATGAAGATCGGTCCTACGCACCGCGAGGACCGATCTGATCAGAACCTGGCTGTTGCCTGAACCACTACGCCGATGATTCGACATTCTTCGGTGTACAAGGCTTTCGGATACGTCGGATTGAGCGGGACCAGATAACGCTGCCCGCCCTCTTCGATGAGCTTGCGGAACGTGGCTTCGGTGCTGTCCGGCCACTGGGCAATGACCAGTTTGCCAGGCTCGGCTTCCACGGCCGGGTCCACCAGGATCAGCATGCCTTCCGGGATGCTCATGCCATTGGGCGCGGTCATCGCATCGCCTGCCACTCTCAACCAGAATGCCGGCCCCCGGGCGTGGTAATCGGACAGTTCAAAGTGTCCTTTTCCGTACGCCGGGACCTCGCCGTCGCGCACTACGGCAGGTTCTCGCCAGTCACTGACCGGGTAGCGAAAGTACGGATTGTACTTCTGTGTCAGGGGAATTTCGTCGTCCGTTGACGCCTGCGGCTCCCGGATCACCAGCGCCACCTCGAGAAACTCAAGGCCCAGCGCCCGCAGCACACGGTTCATGTCGTCGATGCCGGGTTCACGACGTTTATTGAGCCAGTGGCCGATACCGCCCTGGGACATCCCGAGGCGCTCGGCGAGTATCTCTTGAGTGATTTTGAGTTCACTCATCTTGGCCTTGACCAATTCAATCCATTTATCCATGTGCGGCACGATACGTGGGCGACTCCAGCCATCAAAACACAAAATGTAGTATTTAAATTGTCGTCACAAATACAGTTCGTATTAGGATCGATCCACGGATCTGAATCTAACACGGAGCTTGCCATCGCCATGAACCAACCCACCAATGACCGCCCGGACATGCAAATCGACAATACTTTCACCTCGCCCCTGGACTCTGCGGCGGCACAACGCGCGCTGGACTATTACTTGAAACCAGCTATTTCGGAGGAAGTGACCGAGCCGCGCTTTTTTGATGTGAATCGCAATATCAGCGGCGAAGAGGCGCTGGTCCATGCCCTGGACCTGTTGCGCTGTGCTGCCGCCACCGCGTACGAGTCCGCCAGTCACCTGCAAGGCGCAAGCCGCGACCTGGCGTTTTCGACGGTGCACATGATCGACATGGCCAAGGCGATGGTCGATCGATCGCTGGAGAAGTATGAAAACGGTTGAGGCGAGAAGGCGAATCGAGAGGACAGGAAAGAATTTTCCTGTCGCGCAGGTGAAAACGCTTGACCTGTAAACGAGAATGATTATTATTGCATCAACTGATCGCGAGATCAGTCGATGGACCAGGTGACCTTAGGTCGGTCTCCTGGACTATCTCCTCATCAGGCTAATCACGGTTTTTGACCCGGCTTTTTGCCGGGTCTTTTTTTTGCCAGTTTTTCCTGGCTTTGGCTTCAGGCTAATGAAGTCTTTGGGTACCGCAAATTCGATGGCGCGGATGATATCAAAAGAATTCCAGTTGGCAAGAGAAGCCCGGCATCATTGGTTCAAACCAGCGACAGATAGCACTTGAGAATCAGTCGCACAGTCTCTAAGCTGCGGCGGCGTCAAGGAGGACGCCCCCACCCTCACACCCCGCAATTCCCCTCGGTTTCACCCCACTCTTGCGTGTAAAGTAGCCACCATAAAAATCATATTCAGGACCCGATTATGGCCGTGGCTAAATCCTCTTTCGACATCAGTGCCAACTTCGACAGCGGCAACATCCAGGTGATCGACGTCAGCGATCCACTCAGGCCCCTGCTGGCGATCCGCCCCGATACCAAAAGCAACCATTTCCAATGGTTCCACTTCAAGGCCAGCGGCCTGCATGTCGGCCAGGAGCACTGGTTTCGCCTGAACAATGCCAGCCAATCCTCCTACAACAAGGCCTGGACCGGCTATCAGGCGGTGGCGTCCTACGATCACGTCAACTGGTTCCGCATACCCACCATCTTCGAAGGCGACTGCCTGCGCTTCAGCCTCGAAGCCGAGCAGACCCATGCCTGGTTCGCCTACTTCGAACCCTACAGCCGTGGTCGCCACGACTGGCTGATCGAGCAGGCGCTGACCAAGGCCGGTACCGAACTGCTGGCCACCGGCAAGAGTGTCGAAGGTCGCGACATCCAGTTACTGCGCAAAGGCACCGGCGCCGAAGGCCAGCGCAAAGTGTGGATCATCGCCCAGCAACATCCGGGCGAACACATGGCCGAGTGGTTCATGGAAGGCGTGATTGAACGCCTGGAAAAGCACGACGACCCGGTGCTGAACAAGCTGCTGGCCAGCGCCGACCTGTACCTGGTGCCAAACATGAACCCGGATGGTGCTTTCCACGGTCACCTGCGCACCAACGCCATGGGCCAGGACCTGAACCGCGCCTGGCAGAACGCCAGCCAGGAAATCAGCCCGGAAGTCTTTTTCGTACAGCAGCAGATGGAAAAGTATGGCGTCGATATGTTCCTCGACGTGCACGGTGACGAGGAAATCCCTCACGTGTTCACCGCCGCTTGCGAAGGCAATCCGGGTTACACACCCCGGATCGAAAAACTCGAAGAACACTTCCGCAACCATTTGAAGCACACCACCAAGGACTTCCAGACCAGGCACGGCTACATCCGCGACGAACCGGGCCAGGCCAACATGACACTGGCCTGCAACAGTGTGGGGCAGAAGTACGACTGCCTGTCATTGACCCTGGAAATGCCGTTCAAGGACCACGACGATCATCCGAATCCGTTGACGGGCTGGTCGGGCAAGCGCTCGAAGCAGCTGGGCAAGGATGTACTCACCACCATTGCGGATATGGTCGACACCTTGCGTTGATTGCCCTTTAAGATGAAAAGATCGCAGCCTGCGGCAGCTCCTACATTGGAATGCGTTTCCCTGTAGGAGCTGCCGCAAGCTGCGATCTTTTTTTCCCGGCTATTATCCGCGATCCTTGCCCCGCAACATGCTGTCCAGCACATCATCGCGGCGCACCCAGCCATGAAACAGCGCGGCCGCCAGATGCAGCAACACCGTCAGAAACAACAGATACGCCAGATACCCATGGGCCTTGCGCAAGAACGCAAACACCTGTGCATTGGCCGGCACAATCGATGGCAGCTGCAACGAGCTGCTGAGCATCACCGGCTCGCCCGATGCCGAAATCATCGCCCAGCCCAGCAGCGGCAAGATCAGCATCAACGCATACAACAAGACATGCGAAGCCTTGGCCGCGAGTACTTGCACACCCGGCAGATCCGCCGGCAATGGTGGTTGCGTGGTGGAGAAGCGCACCACCAGCCGCACGATCACCAGCAGCAAGATCGCGACGCCCAGGGGTTTGTGCAGATGAATCAGCCATTCATGCCGCTCGGAGACCGAGGCAACCATGCCCGCGCCGATAAACAGCATGGCGATAATCATCAGCGCCATCAGCCAGTGCAGCAGACGTGCCAATGGAGCGAAGTGGTTGGGTTGAGTGCTCATTGCTGGGCCTCCTGTTTGGCGGCGGGCAGCTGGCTGACTTCGCTGGTGCGACGCAGGTAGGAATTGGCGTAACCGGCTGAGCGAGCGGCGAGCAATGGGTCGTCGGACCCTTCGATGCCAGCGGGCAATACCAATGGGTCGTAGTTAATGTCTCGGCATTCGCCATTGAGTTGCGGCTGGGTTTTTTCCAGCACCAGGGTGCCCGCGTTCAGCACCTTGCGCCCTTCGGGCCAGGCTTTGCTCGCATCGTTCACTGGATCGCCGGGATTGGCCAGGATGATGTTCAACTGCCAACGCAACGGTCCTGCGGCTATACGCTGAACCAGGTCTTTCTCCAGGAAGTCACTCCCCTGCGGCGCCGTAGCCCCCGGCGCATCTTGAGCCACCGGCACCATGCTCCAGCGCACGGCCTGGCGTTGCCCGGTGGCGCTCACCAGATAAAACGCGTTGACGCTGTTATAGGTCTCCGTGACGTAACTGGCTGACGGCTTGGCGGTCTTGATCCAGGCCAGGAACGGTGCGGCTTCCGGATGCGCACCGAAAAACGCGGGAACCGCGGTCGGGTTCGGCTTGCCGGTAGCCGGGTCCGGCGACTGCGCCTGCTGCAATTGATAGAACGCCTCGGGCGTGCCCACCGGGAACACCGGCATGCTGTTCATCCCGGTGCGCCACTGCTGGCCGTTGGCCTGGGTGAAGCGCAAGGCCATGCTGCGGATCGGCACGGCACTGTCCGGCGCGTAAGGGTTGCCGGCAGGCAAAGCGAAACGCCCGACCACCGGCGTCCGCGCTTCGTTGAACACCTGGGCAGTGGAAAAGCTGCGGGCCTCGCCGCTACTCTCGAAATACCCGATCACGCACACGCCCTTGGAATGGTTGCGACGGAAACCCGGATGCACGCCATTGTTGGTTTCCAGCACGTTGATCAGTTTCTTCGGGGTCAGGCGCTGTGGGTCAAAGGTGCCGTTGACGTAGGCGAAAGCCCCAGCCACGGCGGCAACGACCACGGCAATGCCAGCCAGACGCATCGTCAGGCTCGCCGCACTCAAGGGTGGCCGGATTGGCGGTGATGATCGATCTACCATGAAAGACTCCAGGGCCATCGGCCACAAGTAAGAAGAATCAAGCAGACGAACCCCGCGCAGGTTTATTCCCACGCGCGGTTTTTATTTTTTCTGACGTGGAATAACCTCGAATGCCGGGCGTCTTCCTGGTCCACAGTCCAGCGTAGTGACTAGCCAGAACTTCATGAACGATATCGACGAACAACTCAGAGAAATCATTCCCGGAATGCGGCGGTTTGCCGTGTCGTTGACACGCAACACCAGCAGCGCTGACGACCTGGTGCAGGCGAGCCTGGAGCGGGCGCTGTCGAGTTGGGCTGGCAAACGCGCCGAGGGCGACTTGCGCGCCTGGCTGTTCTCGATTCTCTATCGACAGTTTCTCGATGCGCACCGCCGCTCCCGGCGCTATGCGCGCATGCTCGATTTCTTCACCGGGCGTGACGATGCCCAGCCCTCGGTGGAGCGCACCGTGATTGCCCAATCGACCCTCAACGCCTTCGACCGACTGCCCACCGAGCAACGCGCGCTGCTGCTCTGGGTATCGGTGGAAGGCTTGAGTTACAAAGAGGTCGCCGAGATTCTCGACGTCCCCACCGGCACCGTGATGTCCCGCCTGTCTCGGGCTCGCCAGGCCCTGCGCCAACTCAGCGATGGCGAAATCAACCGCCCTTCCCTGCGGAGACTCAAATGATCAGCTTGCCCCCCAGCGAACGAGACCTGCACGCCTACGTCGACCACCAACTGAGCGACGCCGACCGACGCCTGGTGGAGACTTTTCTGGCCGGTAACCCGGAGATGGCCGCGCAAGTGCGCGCCTGGCAGCAGGATGCCCAGACACTGCGCGCAGCCCTGAGTGGTGCCTTGCAACAACCCTCGAACCCGGACCTTGATCCGGCGGTGATTCGCCAGCGCCTCAAACGCCAATCCCGTCGGAACCTGGCCAGTGCCGCGCTGTTGCTCATCGCTGTCAGCATCGGCGGTTTCAGCGGTTGGCAAGCGCGGGAGATGACGCTCGCGAATCCCCAGCTGCCAATGACCGATGCCCTGCAGGCGTATCGCCTGATTGCCCAGCAAGGCCTCCTGCCGGCGGATTACAAAGTCGGCGACGACGGCGACATGCAGGGGTGGCTCGACCGCTACTTCACCCAGGCCAATCGCCTGCCCGACCTCTCTGGTGCCGGGTTCAAGCCGGCCAGCGGACGCTTGCTGAGTACCGAGCAAGGCCCTGCGGCGATGGTGGTCTACGAGAACCAGGACGGGCAGAAAATCAGTTTCTATGTGCGCCCGCCAGGGCCGAAAAACTTCCTGCTGCCCAGGGGCAGTCGCAGTGATGGCGAATTGCAGGCCGAGTACTGGTCGGGAAGTGGCTACAACTATGCGATGGTCAGCCCGGCGGATACGGCGGCGGCGCGGATGCTTAACCAGACCGCTCAATTCTGATCACACCACCGCTCCCACAGGGTTTGCGGCGTTCCTTTGGAACCCCGTGACGGTGGCCCACCAATGCCGACACCGCTGGAAGCAGATTCCCTGCTCTGGTTACACTATGGCGCCGCAACACAAAGAGCCTGCCCGCACACCAGAGGTGATATCCCAGTGGCCGTTCGCCCGCCCAACCGTTCGCCAATCAAATCGCGCTGGCAAACGTTGCGTCGCCTTCTCGGCAAGGTACCGGCTGCCGGCAGCGGCGCGGCAGGCCAAGTCATCCACGACTACTTTCGCCATCAGGCCCATGCCCAGGGCTACACCCTCAGTCACAGCCAACAGCGGGTGATCGACTGCATGGCCCGGCATGCCTGCCTGCTGATGGGCACTGCGGCCAAACCCCTTCCGGGCCTTTACCTGCATGGTGCCGTGGGGCGCGGCAAAAGCTGGTTGCTCGACGGGTTTTTCCGGGCAATTCCCCTTGCGCGGAAACAACGCCTGCACTTCCATCAGTTTTTCGCTCAACTGCACCAGGGCATGTTCAAGCACCGCGAACAGGCCGACGCCCTGGCGATCACCCTCGATGAACTGCTCAGCAATTGCCAGGTGCTGTGTTTCGACGAGTTCCATGTGCATGACATCGGCGATGCGATGCTCATCACCCGGTTGTTCAAGGCACTGTTCCAGCGCGGCATCCTGTTGCTGGTCACCTCCAATTACCCACCCGAAGGCCTGCTGCCCAATCCGCTGTACCACGCACGCTTCAAACCGGTGATCGACCTGATCAATGCGCGCATGCAGGTGATGGAAGTCGGCGGGCCCCACGACTATCGCAGCCAGGCCCGACACCATGCGCATCAATTGTTCACTCAAGGTCACTACGTCTGGCCGGCGAGCGTGGCGCAACGACAATCGCTGAACCTGCCCATGCGCAATGCCCCGCCTGTTTCGTTGCCGGTGGGTACCCGGCATTTGCGAGCGCATTTGTGCGAAGGGCGCGGCATCGGTTTTACCTTCACCGAGTTGTGCGATCAGCCCACGGCGGTGATGGATTATCTGGAACTGTGCCGCCAGTTCGACCGCTGGATCATCGATGAACTGCCACTGCTGGGCGATTGCACGATTGCCGCCCAGCAGCGGTTTATCAATCTCATCGACGTGCTGTACGACCAGGACAAGCACCTGACGTTGCTCGGGCAGCACTCATTGCGCGAAAGCCTGGGTGGCGATGCCATTGATCTGGCACGCACCCGCAGCCGATTGGGGCAACTGGTCGAAGTCAGCGAACCGGTCTGATCGATGTTTTTTTGTTGCATTGACTGCCCCTTTCGCGAGCGGGCTCGCTCCCACATCTTTCCCGGTATCATGTTGCCCATTTCCAGGGCGCCGCGCCCTCCCTTTGGTTAATGGCGAATCTGTTCATGCACACTCTTGCTCAATTGCGCGCCGGCGAGTTGTCGGGCATCACGCGGCTGGATCTGGCCGAAGGCCTGACCGAGTTTCCCCGGGAGATCTTCGATCTGGCGGATTCGCTGGAAGTGCTCAACCTCAGCGGCAATGCCCTGAGCGCGCTGCCAGAGGATTTGCATCGCCTGACCCGTTTGCGCGTGCTGTTCTGCTCCGATAACCGTTTCACCGGGTTGCCGGCCTGTATTGGCCAATGCGCCGCACTGACGATGATCGGCTTCAAGGCCAACCGCATCGCCCACGTGCCCGCAGCGGCACTGCCACCGCTGCTGCGCTGGCTGATCCTGACCGACAACTGCATCGAGACGCTGCCGAGCGAGTTGGGAGAGCGGCCATACCTGCAAAAACTCATGCTTGCCGGTAACCGCCTGCGGGGGTTGCCGGAGTCGATGCACAATTGTCATCGGCTGGAGCTGATCCGCATAGCCGCCAACCAGTTCACCGACTTGCCACAATGGCTACTGACGCTGCCGAGCCTGACCTGGCTGGCCTATGCCGGTAACCCGCTGGAAACCGAAGCCGATGCCGCCGCCCTCGACGCCACACCGCGCATTGACTGGTCGGCATTGCACCTGGAAAAAAAGCTCGGCGAAGGGGCGTCCGGGGTGATCCATCAGGCCGTCTGGCAACCGGCCGACCAACCGCCCACGCCAGTTGCGGTGAAGCTCTACAAGGGCGAAATGACCAGCGATGGCTCGCCCCTGCACGAAATGAACGCTTGCATCACCGCCGGGTTGCATTCGAACCTGATTCGCGTCGAAGGGCGGATTGTCGATCACCCGCAACAAACCGCCGGGTTGGTCATGCAGTTGATCCCGCCGAGTTTTCGCAACCTCGCCAGCCTGCCGAGCCTGGCGTCGTGCAGCCGCGACATCTACCCCGACGACCTGCGCTTCAGTGCCGCGGTGGCGTTGCGCATTGCCTCGGGCATTGCCTCGGTGGCCGAACACCTGCACGGCCATGGCATCACCCACGGCGATCTCTACGGGCACAATATCCTGTGGAATGAGCAGGGTGACTGCTTGCTGGGGGACTTTGGCGCGGCGTCGTTCCACGAAATTTCCGACAGTCTGGAAAGCCGTGCCTTGCAGCGGATCGAGGTGCGGGCGTTCGGGGTGTTGCTGGGGGAGTTGCTGGCGCGAATCGACTCGGGGTTGAGCGATGAACTGCGTGGGGTGCTGGAAGATCTGGAGCGGCGTTGCTGTCAGCCGCAGGTGCTGGAGCGGCCGGGGTTTGAGGCGATTGTTCAGGAATTAGCTGAGTTCAAATTGTAAATACAACACAATGTGGCGAGGGAGCTTGCTCCCGCTGGACGGCGCAGCCGTCCCCAAAAGCGACGGCTGCTGCGCAACCGAACGGGAGCAAGCTCCCTCGCCACAAGTCAGATTCAGGCCAGTTCGGTCAACCCGCCAAGCCGACAAACATATCCTGCACGTCGTCATGGTTATCGAGGCCTTCGAGGAACGCTTCGACTTCCGCCATCTGCTCATCGCTCAGGCCGGTGACCGGGTTTTTCGACTGGTAGCCCAGTTTGGCCGACAGCACGGTAAAGCCTTGTTCCGGCAGGGCTTTCTGTACCGCGTCGAGGTCGGTCGGCTCGGTCAGGAACAGGGTTGCACCCTCTTCACCCGGCTCGAAATCCTGTGCACCGGCTTCGATGGCGGCCATTTCCGGATCGGCGTCCGGGGTGTCCGGCGACGCTTCGATCATGCCGACATGGTTGAAGTCCCAGGCCACCGAACCGGAAGCCCCCAGTTGGCCCTTGCGGAACGCCACGCGGATCTCGGCGACGGTGCGGTTGATGTTGTCGGTCACGCACTCAACGATCAACGGTACCTGATGCGGGGCGAACCCTTCATAGGTCACGCGATGGTACTGCACGGTTTCGCCCAGCAGGCCCGCGCCTTTCTTGATGGCGCGATCCAGTGTTTCCTTGGGCATCGAAGCTTTCTTGGCCTGTTCAACCACCAGGCGCAAGTGCGCGTTGGTAGCAATATCAGCGCCGTTACGCGCAGCAATGGTGATTTCCTTTACCAGTTTGCCGAAAATCTTGCCCTTGGCATTAGCTGCCGCTTCTTTGTGTTTAACCTTCCACTGTGCGCCCATTTCTCACTCTCTTATCTGTGGCATCTGTGGCGCCGAGACATCTAATGGCCGACGCTTTGCGCAAGTTTATACGGCCTAAAGTTGGCAATCGACCAAAAAATCCCGACTTGCATCGACATCTTCACCAGCGGTTGTAGGGCGATTCGGAAATGTCGCTTTATCGTGCCCGCAATGCGCCGGGGTTTCGTACGCTTTGCACCCTACTCCACGGCGGTAGCGCGTTCGATGCACAACGACAAGGAAAGTCCCACTACCCTCACGCTTCTCGACGACGACCTGAGCTTCCAGGTGGTCCGGTTCAGTGGTCATGAAGCACTCAACCAACCCTATCGATTCGACATCGAGGTGATCGGGCTGGCACCGGCCCTGAACCTTGAACGATTACTGCACCAACCGGCGTTCCTCGAGTTCGGCCACGATCAAGGCATTCATGGTCTGCTGTACAGCGTCAGTTGTGAATATCGAAGCGGGCACCGGGTCGCTTACAAACTGGTGCTGGTGCCAAGTGTCCAGGCGCTGGATCAGCAACGGCGCCGACGTATTTTCCAACGCGCCAGCGTACCCATGATCCTGCGCCAGTTGCTCGATGAACATGGGCTGCCTGCCGGCAGCTATCACTTTGAACTGGCAACCGGACACTATCCCCTGCGACCTTTTTGCATTCAGTACGAAGAAACCGACCTGGCGTTTCTGCAACGGCTGTGCGAGGAAGAAGGCATCCACTATCACTTCGAGCATCAACGCGACGGCCACGTGCTGGTTCTGGCCGATGACAGCCTGAGTTTCCCCCAGGCCCCCCTGCTCATGTCGATGAGCCGCGACGCCCTCGACGAACACCAGGAACCCGTGATCAGCGAACTGTTCCAACGCCATGACGCCCCGCTCTCCCCTGTGCGTCCAGGCGCCAGGAATCCGGGTGCAGCGGACATCAGCGAAGGCGCAGCCAATCACTCGTTCGTCACGGCACGGCATTGTCCCGCTGGCGAACAACAACATCGCGACCAGCTCAGCCGTCGACAACTGGAACGCCTGCGCTGCCGACACCTGCAGGTCCACGGTCAAAGTAACCTGGGGGCATTACGCAGTGGCCGGATCCTGCAGGTGGCCGAGCATCCGCTGGCGAATTTCAATGATCAATGGCTGGTTACCGAAATCCGCCATCAGGGTCGTCATTCATCCATTCTGCTCGATGACACACCCGACATGACCCCGGGTTACCGCAATCAATTCAGCGCCATCCCCTGGTCGACGGTGTTCAGGCCCGCGCTCAAACAACCCAGGCCGAATATCCCCGGGTATCAGCCTGGCCAGGTGTGCGGCCCGATCGGGCGACCGGCGACAGTGGACGAGGATGGCAGGGTTCAGGTGAACCTCTGGCCCGCCACACCATCAGCCGCAGAGGGGTCCGACGGCCTGTGGCTACCACTGGCGCTGACCACCGCCGAGGAATGGATCGATCCGGCCCGTTTGCCCGTGGCTGGCAGCGAAGTACTGGTGGTTTTTCTCGACAGTGACCCGGATCGCCCAGTGCTTTGTACGGCCATGGGCCCTCGGCCACAACCTCACCGCCCTCGCCCGCGCGAGCCTCGTGGCGATACCCGCCTGCTGTTCGACTGGCTGCTCTCCCGCTCGGATCTTGCGCCCTGATGCTCAGCCCTTGTCAGCCTTGCCGGCGGCGGCGGCGAACTTCGCCAGGCGCACGTCCAGATGCCGCGGCCGACGCCCGTGATCCTCCGCACGCTCCTTGCGGCGGATGGCGTTGCGCACCATCAGTGAGCCGATGTAGCGAATCGGCTCCGGCGGGAAAAAACCCAGCGGTCCATTAACCAGCGGCGAGCGGGTCCAGGGGTTGTCCAGGCCCTGGGCCATCGACGCCAGAATCTGCCCGCCCATATGGCAGGGCCCGACACCGCTGCCGGAGTAGCCGAAACCGTAGAACACATTGCCACTGGCGCTCATCTGCCCGAAGAACGGCAGCCCGGTCACCGAACGGTCCGACGGACCATTCCAGGTCGCCTCGACCTTGACGTCGGCAAACGCCGGGAAGAAATCCGCCAGGCTGCTCTGCAACAAACCGGCATAAGGCGAAGGCTGATCGAACACCGGCAGCATGCGCCCGCCATAAGCGAAGGTATTGCCGCCCTTGCCCAGCATGATCCGGCCGTCCGGGGTGTTGTGGTAGTAGTGCACGAAGATCCGCGAATCGAGCACCGTGACGCCGCTGGTCAAGCCGATTTCGTCGAGCAAATCCGGCCGTGGTTCGGTGATCAGCATGTCGCTGGAAACGATCGCCACGCTGCGTTCGAACTGCGGGAACGCCCGGGCCATCCAGGCGTTCATCGCCAGCACCACGCGGTCGGCGCGAACAGTGCCACCAGGGGTTTGAATGCCCGCCGGCCTACCTTCCTCCAGCCCGGTCATCGCGGTGTTTTCATGAATCTTCACCCCGAGTTGCAGGGCTACCCGGCGCAAGCCACGCACCAGTTTGCCCGGCTGCACACTGGCCGCTGCCGGAGAAAACCAGCCTTCCAGGTGTTTGATGGAGCCCGCCATGCGCTGCACATCGGCCACCGGCCGCTGGCTGAATGAGTTGATGCCGTTGCGCTCCAGCGCCGCGATCACAGCGTCAGTCGAGCCAATTTGAGCGCGGTTGGTCGCGGTGTAGAGCGTACCGTCGAGACGGTAATCGGCGTCCACCCGATACTGTTCGCAGAAGGCGCCAATGGCATGGATGCTGCGCTCGGACTCCTTGACCAGACGTACGGCTTCTTCAACGCCAAACAAACGCTCAAGGGTGAAATACTTGGCCGACCACGACAACGCACAACCGCCATTGCGTCCACTGGCCCCGGCACCGCAGATGTCCGCTTCGATCAGCAACACGTCCAGCTCGGGGTTCTGCTCCTTGAGCATGATCGCGGTCCACAACCCGGTGTAACCACCGCCGACGATACAGACATCGGCGCGGGTGTCGCCTTCCAGTGGCGGACAGGTTTCGGATGCATCAGCCTTCAAGGCCTGGTCCAGCCAAAAGGGTCTCATGGGGTCAATCTCCGGTCAGTGGCCCACACGCCGGCCTGCCGCAGGTGCAGCAGGCGACGAGGGACAGGATTCAGGTACGCAGGGGTTTGATGGTGATCGCCTGGTTGGGCACGTAGGCGAAATGAGTGCCCAGGCCACCGGGGCGGCTGTTCCAGTGCGGGATCAACACCAGCGCCGAGAACATGGCGCAGCCGGCGAAGACGATGAACACGGTAACGGTGTCGAAGTAGCCCGGCAGCAGCCCGCCGAGAATCGCCCCGACCGAGCCGCAGCCGTTGACGAATCCGGCTGCCGTGGCGCCGGCCTTGGCGGTGCCGAAGTCGATGGCGGCCGCGCCGCTGATCATCGAGTCCGGCCCGTAGAGGGTCAGGCCCATGACGAACAGCAGTGCCACCACCAGCAGCACGCTGCCGGTATGCAGGGCGCCCATGAAAAACGCCAGGGACACCGTCAGCGCCAACAGGCTGATCACGCAGGCCGGCATGCGCCGGGCGCCGAACAGTTTGTCCGAGGCCAGGCCAATCAGGATCGGCCCGAGCAACCCGGCCAGTTCAAACGCGGTCGGTATGATCGCCGCGCCGACCTTGCCCACTGAAGGCATCTGTTCGAAGACGATCACCGGCCCCCACAGCAGAATCGCGTAGCGCGCCGGCTTGAGCATGAAGTACGCCAACCCCAACACCAGCACTGTGCGGTTGCGCAGGATTTCCTTCAAAGGCTCCCACATGCTGATTTTACTTTGCGCGTCAGCCTCTTCGGCGGTCAGCTCGGGTTCCGGCTCCACCGCCGGCAAGCCGACGTCTTCCGGTTTGTTGCGTTGGAAAATAAAAAACAGCACGGCGACCAGCCCAACCACCGCCGCACTGGAAATGAACGCCGCATGCCAGCTGCCGATGAGCGTGTACGCCCACCAACCGGCAAACGGCGAGGCTACCAGACCACCAAAGGCGTAGCAGGAACTCCATAGGCCCAATACCCGTCCGCGTTGCTCGGAGGGAAAGAAGCTGCCGAGGTTCTTGCACAGCCCCGACCAACCGGTGGACTGCGCCAGGCCTTGTATCAGCATGCAGGTAGCGAAAATCGGTAGCGTTGCAAAGTTGCCCATCACCAGCGCCGCAGCGGCGGAAATCACCAACCCGCCGAGCACCACCACCCGCGGCCCGAAGCGGTCGGCCAGGATGCCCCAGGTGAATTGGCCGAAGGCGTAGGCCGTCAGGTAGATGGCGTCGAGGTTGGCCATGGCCATTTTGTCGAGCATGAAGGTCGGGTCTTCGCCAATACCGAGCTTGGCGACCGAGAAGGCTTTGCGGGTGAAGTAGAAGGCGGCGTAGGCGAGCCAGGTGATCGCGAAGATCTGCACGCGCCAACGCTTGATGGTGCCGATGTGCTTGTTCATTGTGGTTCTGACCTCAGGGTGTGAGTGTGCCGGCAGAATTGGAAGAAAACGCCTGTGTTTTTATTGTTGAGCACTGCGATATCGCCCTGTCCCTACGGCGGATACCGGTCAGATGAGTCCTGTAGTTGCACGCACAGGCTCATGGCTCCCGCTGCTGTTCGACTGACCAGTCACCGGGGCTGAGGTGGATAAAAACAATTACTGATTAATAAGTGAAATCGATTTATCGTATTTCAAATATAAGGTCAGCTTGTTACTGGAGATTCCCATGTCGGTGTCCCACGCCCAGCTCAAAGCTTTCCACGCCGTGGCGGTGCATGGAAGCTTCACCAAGGCCGCCGAGCGCTTGTTTCTGACGCAACCGGCGATTTCCGACCAGGTGCGCAAACTCGAAGAGCGCTACGGGGTTTTGCTGTTTCACCGCAACAAGCGCTCGGTGCGCCTGACCGATCTGGGCGAGCGGCTGCTGAGCGTTACCCAGCGGCTTTTCGTGATTGAGGCGGAAGCCCAGGAACTGCTCCAGGACTCCCAGGCCTTGCAGACCGGCAGCCTGATTCTGGCGGTGGATGCACCGGTCCACGTGCTGCCGCAGATCGCCCGATTCTGCGAACGCTACCCCGGGATCAGCGTGAAGATCGAAACCGGCAACACCGATGAGTCGCTGTTCCGACTGTTCAACTATCAGGCCGACCTGGCGTTGCTGGGCCGTGACGTCAGCGATGAACGCCTGATCTCCCTGCCCCTGCGTAACGACCCGATGGTGGCGTTCGTGTCGCGCAATCATCCGTGGGCCGAGCGCGAATCCATCACCCTCGCCGACCTCGACGACACACCACTGGTGTTGCGGGAAATCGGTTCCGTGACCCGGCAGACGCTGGAGGAGGAAATGGCCGGTGCCGGGTTCCGCATCCGCCCGGCAATTCAGGTTGAAGGTCGCGAGGCAGCGCGGGAGGCGGTGGTTGTGGGGATTGGGGTGGGTGTGGTGTCGGCTGCCGAGTTTGGCGCGGATTCGCGGGTGTGTGCGTTGCCGATTATCGATTGCAAACGACGGTTGACTGAAACCCTGGTGTGTTTGCGCGAACAGAGTTCGCGGCGGGTGGTGGCGACGTTTCTTGAGATGGTGCGTGAGAGCCTTAACTGACCGCATCCCCCCGTAGGAGCTGCCGAAGGCTGCGATCTTTTGATCTTGTTTTTAAAAGCGAAGATCAAAAGATCGCAGCCTTCGGCAGCTCCTACACCGGTGCCAACCCGAAAAACGCCTGTATCAGTCGCAAATCCCGCCGCCGCTCCATACACCCCATCATGTGCCGATTCACCAGCCCCTCGCCAATGATCGGTACCGCCGCCACCCGTGGATCGTGACTGACCTCCACTGACGACACCACCCCCACCCCCAGTTCGGCGGCCACCGCCTCGGTCACCGCTTCGCGGCTGTCCAGTTCCAGCAGCACCCGTGGATTGACCTTGGCCTGGGCGCATGCCTCATCGAAGGTGCGCCGGGTAATCGAACTCGGTTCGCGCAGCACCATGATCACCTGATCCAGTTCCTTGAGCTGCACGCCTTTGGTCTTCTGCGCCCAAGGATGCCCATCGGGCACCAGCGCGCAAATCCGTGATTCATTCAGCGCCTGCAGATGCAGGCCCTTGCGCGGCTCGACCTCGGTCAGCACCGCCACGTCGGCATGTTCGGACAGCAGCGCCGCCAGGGTTTCCTGGGCGTTGCCCAGGCGCAGGTTCACCGAGATCCCCGGATAGCGTGCACGCAGGCTGGCGAGCATCGGCATGACCATGTGCGGGCCGTCCGCCGCCACTTCCAGGCGCCCGGTCAGCAATTGCCGGTTGGCTTCGAGCATTACCTGCGCCTCTTCGGCCAAGCTGAACATCGCCCGGGTGATTGCCGCCAGTTTGGTGCCCTCCTCCGTCAGTTCCACGCGGCGGGCGGTGCGGCGCAGCAGGGTGATCTGGTAGTGCTCCTCCAGGGCCTTGATGTGCCCGGTGACGGCCGGCTGGCTGATGAACAGCCGCGCCGCCGCCCGGGTAAAGCTGCCTTCCCTGGCCACGGCATCGAAGGCGCGGAGCTGGAACAGGTTCATGAATAACCCTCACTGATGGTTGGCATAACAACAAACAATTTGATTGATAACACGGCAAATTGCAATTTAGGCACCAACGCTTCATCCCATCGATTGCGAGGACACGAGAATGAGTACTGCCGAACCCATCCTGCTCACCCCCGGCCCGTTGACCACGTCGGCCCGCACCCGTCAGGCAATGATGGTTGACTGGGGATCATGGGATGACCGCTTCAATCAACTGACCGCCAGCCTCTGCGAGCAACTGCTGGCCATCATCAACGGCGCCGCCACCCACCACTGCGTGCCCCTGCAAGGCAGCGGCACCTTCGCGGTCGAGGCGGCGATCGGCACGCTGGTGCCTCGGGACGGCAAGATTCTGGTATTGATCAACGGCGCCTACGGCAAGCGCCTGGCGAAAATCTGCGAAGTGCTGGGGCGCTCGTTCAGCACTTTCGAAACCGCCGAGGACGAACCGACCACCGCCACCGACGTCGACCGCCTGCTTCGTGCCGATCAAGACATTACCCATGTCGCCCTGATTCACTGCGAAACCAGCACCGGCATCCTCAATCCGCTGCCAGAGATCGCCCAGGTCATTGCGCAACACGGTAAGCGCCTGATCATCGACGCCATGAGCTCCTTCGGCGCCCTGCCAGTGGATGCGCAACAAGTGCCGTTCGACGCACTGATCGCCGCCTCGGGCAAATGCCTGGAAGGCGTGCCGGGCATGGGTTTTGTCTTCGCTCGCAAAGAGTCCCTGGCCAACGCCGTCGGTAACTCGCATTCGCTGGCGATGGACCTGCAGGACCAGCACGCCTACATGGCCAAGACCGGCCAGTGGCGCTTTACCCCGCCGACCCATGTGGTCGCGGCGCTGCACGAAGCCCTTCTGCAATACAACGAAGAAGGCGGCTTGCCGGCGCGGCACGAACGCTACGCCGCCAACTGCCAGGCATTGATGGAAGAGATGGGCAGACTGGGGCTGCGCAGCTTCCTGCCGGCGGCTATCCAGGCGCCGATCATCGCCACCTTCCACGCCCCGAAAGATCCACGCTACGCATTCAAGGAGTTCTACGAGCGGGTCAAGGCCAAGGGTTACATCCTCTACCCCGGCAAACTGACCCAGGTCGAAACCTTCCGCGTCGGCTGCATCGGCCATGTCCAGCCAGCCGAAATGCGCGAAGCCGTGGCGGCGATTGCTGAAGTGTTGCGCGAGATGGAAGTGTTAGAGATCTAACCCACACCACATTCCCCTGTGGGAGCGAGCTTGCTCGCTCCCACAGTAAAAGCGGCTCTCCAATCGTCAGTTTTCTACAGGAAATTAATTGCCATGAACTACTCCAACCCAAGCAAACTGCAAGCCGCCATCCTCGACTGGGCCGGCACCGTGGTCGACTTCGGCTCGTTCGCCCCGACGCAGATTTTCGTCGAAGCCTTCGCCGAATTCGACGTCCAGGTGTCCATCGAAGAGGCCCGTGGCCCGATGGGCATGGGCAAGTGGGACCACATCCGCACCCTGTGCGATCTGCCGGAGGTTGCCGAGCGCTATCGCAAAGTGTTCGGCCGCACGCCGACCGACGATGACGTGACCGCCATCTACCAACGCTTCATGCCGCTGCAGATCGAAAAAATCGCCGAACACTCGGCGCTGATTCCCGGAGCGCTGGAGACCATCGCCAACCTGCGCCAGCAAGGGATCAAGATCGGCTCCTGCTCCGGCTACCCGAAACAGGTCATGGACAAAGTGGTTGAACTGGCTGCCACCAACGGCTACGTGGCCGATCACGTGGTTGCCACCGATGAAGTCCCGAATGGTCGTCCATGGCCCGCCCAGGCGCTGGCCAACGTCATTGCCCTGGGCATCGACGATGTCGCCGCGTGCGTGAAGATCGATGACACGGTGCCGGGCATTCTCGAGGGGCGCCGCGCCGGCATGTGGACCGTGGCGCTGATCTGCTCGGGCAACGCCCTGGGCCTGGACTACGAAGGTTATCGCGCCTTGGGCTGCGACCAACTGGACGGCGAGCGCAAGCGCATCCACGCAATGTTCGAAGGCTCGCGTCCGCACTACATGATCGATACCATCACCGATCTGCCGCAAGTGATCGCCGACATCAACAAGCGCCTGGCCAACGGCGAAATGCCTCAGTCGAGCTGATAAGTCCCCGCATTGCCCCTGTGGGAGCGAGCCTGCTCCCACAGGTTTCTTCTGTGCATTACCCAAACCAGGGCATCCAGCGACCAATCGCCTCAGGCAAACCCGGTGAAACAGGATTACAGTTAGAGCACACCGTCGGATAAGAGCGGTGGCTTTAAACCGGACCTCTGAGGAACACCGTATGCCGTGGAAAAACTCCGAATCGCGCTACAGCACCGTATCGATCGCGCTGCATTGGTTGATGCTGGTCCTGCTGGTGCTGGTTTACGCCTGTATCGAGTTTCGCGGGCTCTTTCCCAAGGGCAGTGGCGGGCGCACGCTGATCGTCGAAACACACTTCATGCTCGGCCTGACCGTATTCGTTCTAGTCTGGGTGCGATTGTTCGCACGCAGCCTCGGCCCGGCGCCGCAGATCTTCCCGGCCTCGGCGCACTGGCAAACGACGCTGGCCAGGCTGATGCACTGGGCGCTGTACATTTTCATGATCGTCACGCCGATTCTCGGCTGGCTGGTCACCAGCGCCAAAGGCAATCAGGTGATGTTCTACGGTGTCGACCTGCCGATGCTGGTAGCGGAAAACAAGGACCTGGCCAAAGAACTCCAGGGCTGGCACGAGCTCGGCGGCACTATCGGCTACTGGTTGATCGGCCTGCATGCCGTGGCCGGGCTGTATCACCATTATGTGGTGGGCGATAACACCTTGCTGCGGATGATGCCCAAGCGCGTGAACCGCGACTCCTGAGACCAATGAATTGCAGTGTGGGAGCGAGCCTGCTCGCGATGAGGGTGTTGCATTCGGCGCATTTGTCGACTGACCCACCGCCATCGTCGGAACGCCGCCCGGAGCAAGCTCGCTCCCACATTGGTTTGCGGTGCGTTTCAGGCTTGTGAGTCAAATCCCCGCCGCCCCTGCAAGCCCCCCGTGTGGACAAAGATCAGTCGTGTGCCCCGGGCGAACTTGCCCGCCTCGACTTGTTGCTTGAGGGCCATGAGTGCCTTGCCGGTGTACAGCGGCTCCAATGGAATACTCCCGGCCTGCTCTGTCTTTTCGATAAAGTCGAGCAGCAGCGGATCCACCTTGGCGAAGCCGCCGCGACTTGCGTCGATCAGTTCATACCTCGCATTGACTACACCGGCTTCCTGCACGATCCGCTCGACCATCTGCGCCACCCCATGATCGTCAGGCACCGCCAGGGCACCGTACACCGAATGATCCCCCGCTTCGGCCAGTACCAGGCCGGCCAGGGTCGTGCCGGTGCCGCAGGCCAGCCACCAGCCGTCATGGTCGCTCCAGCCCAAGCCCGGCAATTGCGCGCAAACAGTGGCCCGCAACTGCATGCAACCCAAGGCACCAGGCAAACCGCCTCCCCCTTCAGGCACCGGATGCAACCTCGGGTAGCGGGTTTGCCAGGGTTGCCAGAAACCCGCTTCATGCCTTGCCCGATAGCCTGCATACCCCAGCCAGTGCAACTGCATGCCGAACGCCTGCAAGTCCTTGACCGTCGGGGTTTGCTGAGGATGCCCGCGCAACAGGCCGACGGTGGCAAAGCCGAAACGCTTGCCCGCCGCCGCCAACGCGTGGAGGTGATTGGAGTGCGCGCCACCGAGACTGATGATGCCTTCGGCCCCCAGGCGGTCAGCAGTTTTCAGGTGTTCGATGAGCTTGAACCATTTGTTGCCGCTGATCAGCGGGTCGATCTGGTCCAGCCGCAGGACCGCCACTTCGATGCCGGCTCGAGTGAGCCAGTCGAGGTGAAAGGGGTCGAGGGGGGCTTGAAGAAGCCAATTGTCTGGAGGAGAAAGCATGATGCCGGATCTATGGAAAGATCCGGCATCTTAACAGCCGACTTGTGCTGTGAACCCGAACGATGTGAGTTACAACTGCGCCGCCAAACGCGAACCCTGATTGATCGCCCGCTTGGCATCCAGTTCTGCCGCGACATCCGCGCCGCCGATCAGGTGCACGCTCTGCCCCGCCGACACCAGGCCGTCATGCAACTCGCGCAGCGGGTCCTGCCCGGCGCAAATCACGATGTTGTCCACTTGCAACAGCTGCGGCTCGCCGGTTTCGCCGATGCGGATGTGCAGGCCTTCGTCGTCGATCTTCAGGTATTCGACGCTGTTGAGCATCTGCACCTGCTTGTTCTTCAGACCGGTGCGATGAATCCAGCCGGTGGTCTTGCCCAGGCCGTCGCCGACCTTGGATTTCTTGCGTTGCAGCAGGTATACCTCGCGGGCCGGCGCATGGGGCGCGGCCTTGATACCGGCGACACCGCCGCGCGCTTCAAGGTGTGTATCGATACCCCATTCTTTCCAGAACGCGGCACGATCCTGACTGGTCGCTACGCCTTCATGGACGAGGAATTCCGAGACGTCAAAACCGATACCACCGGCGCCAATCACCGCGACGCGCTTGCCGACCGGTTTGCGCGCCAGGATCACGTCCAGGTAGCTCAGCACCTTGGCGTTTTCCACCCCCGGAATGGCCGGCAGGCGCGGCGCAATGCCGGTGGCCAGAATGATCTCGTCGTAGCCGCCCTCGACCAGCCCGGCCACATCGACGCGGGTGTTCAGGCACACCTCGACGTTGGTGGTCTGCAACTTGCGGTTGAAGTAGCGAATGGTCTCAAAGAACTCTTCCTTGCCCGGAACACGCTTGGCGATGTTGAACTGACCACCGATTTCGCTGGCCGAATCGAACAGCGTCACTTGATGGCCACGCTCGGCGGCCACGGTCGCGGCGGACAAACCGGCCGGGCCGGCACCGACCACGGCGATTTTCTTCAGTTGCTGCACCGGCAGGTAGTTGAGCTCGGTTTCATGGCAGGCACGCGGGTTGACCAGGCAACTGGTCAGCTTGCCGCCGAAGGTGTGGTCGAGGCAGGCCTGGTTGCAACCGATGCAGGTGTTGATTTCATCGGCGCGACCTTCAGCGGCCTTGTTGACGAAATCCGGGTCGGCGAGAAACGGCCGCGCCATGGACACCATGTCGGCATCGCCCTCGGCGAGGATCTGCTCGGCTACTTCAGGGGTGTTGATACGGTTGGTGGTGATCAGCGGAATATTGACCGAACCACGCAGCTTGGCCGTGACCTTGCTGAAGGCCGCGCGCGGCACTTTGGTGGCGATGGTCGGAATCCGCGCTTCGTGCCAGCCGATACCGGTGTTGATGATGGTCGCGCCGGCCTGTTCGATGGCCTTGGCCAACTGGACGATCTCTTCCCAGGTGCTGCCGCCTTCGACCAGGTCGAGCATCGACAGTCGGAAAATGATGATGAAGTTCGGGCCTACTGCTTCACGAACGCGACGAACGATCTCCACCGGCAGACGCATGCGGTTTTCATAGCTGCCACCCCAGCGGTCGGTACGGTGGTTGGTGTGCGCGGCGAGGAACTGGTTAATGAAATAACCTTCGGAACCCATGATTTCCACGCCGTCGTACTCGGCGGTTTGCGCCAGTACCGAGCAGGTGACGAAATCGCTGATCTGCTTCTCGATGCCTTCCTCGTCCAGCTCCTTGGGCTTGAACGGGTTGATCGGCGCCTGGATCGCGCTAGGGGCAACCTGTTTCGGGCTATAGGCATAACGACCGGCATGGAGGATCTGCATGCAGATCTTGCCTCCCGCGTCATGTACGGCACGGGTGACGATACGGTGCTTGAGCGCCTCTTCCTCTGTCGTCAGCCTGGCCGCGCCGGAATACACGCCACCCTCTTCGTTCGGGCCGATACCGCCGGTGACCATCAGGCCGACACCGCCACGGGCACGCTCGGCAAAGTAAGCCGCCATGCGCTCGAAGCCACCCGGTTTCTCTTCCAGGCCCGTGTGCATCGACCCCATCAGGGTGCGATTGCGCAGCGTGGTGAAACCCAGGTCCAGCGGAGCCAGCAGGTGCGGGTATTGAGCGGCGGTCATCGGTAACTCCACATCGAGCGATCACGGAAAGTGCAGGAGCTCTACGGCCCCCGTCAGTCATGTTCGACAGACTAAGAGTCACGCCACCATCCCTCAATGACCGTAACTGACAAATTATTGATCGAAATGAGCAGAAGCTTTGGGCGGCCGGGAATGATTCAAAACAAAAACGACCTTGCGGTGCAGGTCCGGATTGAAACCTGCACCCTGAAGGCCGCCTTTCGGGCTCTGGACAAGTCCGCAAGATTTACGCGAAGAACCGGCTTAGCATGCGCTTGCTACTGCCCGCGCCGGCGCAACGCAGACGTCCTGTTGTTTCGTTCGCTGGGTCAACACCAGCATCGTCAGGAACCCGAGCGCAATCAGTACCGGATAGGTCATCAACAGTTCGGAAAGGGAATACTTCCAGGCCAAGGGACGACCGACACCCAGCATGGCGGCATACATCCAGGACACCGCCGACAACGAACCGCAGGCCAACGCCAGCATTCGTGCACTGAATCGGAGATTGAGCAAGGAGCCTGCCTTTTGCAGGGCCGGCAGTACCAGGCGATGCAACAAGATGCCGTTGTAAGTCAACAACGCCACAATAATGACTTTGGCTTGAAGTTTTGGATTCATGAAGTACTCGACACCTTTTTCCAGGTAATCGATACCGACGACAGCGATGCCCGTTACCCACAGCGCTATTAGTGAAACGATGACAGATCTTTGAAGACTTTCCATGTGAGCATTATCATGCTCAGTTAATACTTTCCGTTTTAAAAGATCCCTGACCATCGCGACATCACTGGTCAACACCAGCCCGATGGCCACACAACACGCCACCAAATGAACATAAATAACCCCCAGACGCAAAAATTCCAGGAATTCCTTATTTTCCAGCAGACTCATAATGGTATTTATCGCCACGGTATTTTCTCCACCTTATTCGAGAGTACGGATCGACTACTTGACAGAATCTTTAATTATTAAAAATTCTGTACGACCTTACTTCTAAAAGATAAGCCAAATCATGGACTCGGCACTCTCAACCTCATTGATTCACCTGGCGAATCAATGACCGGTTGATTTATCGCCTCCCTGAGTTTCAGATAAAAACCCCCAGTGGCATTCACTGCACTTGAGATTCTATTTCCACTTCTTTTTTTTCAATCGCGGGGGCAGGTCATGGCTGACGTGCTCAAGGATCAGAGGCCACAGACGCTACAATGTTCATTTTCCGCACAAGCCACCGACAAACGGTGCGTAGCGCAAGTTCGCCTGAAGCGACAGCAATGAGTCAACTTCCCCGCTATTGCCCACAGCAACTGGCCTGCTTGCCTGGATGCACTTCGAGCATTGCATATTGGATCCGCTAGTTGTTATACATCCCATAAGTCTCGCAACAGCGAGTGACTCTCATCCAAGGCAAACTCCAACGACGGACTTCACGGTGATCCAGCCACCCTTTCAGGCAGACAGCAATACAGGATCAACTGAAAGGAGCAGGATATTAAAAGCAAATTAGTCGTCAGCGAATGAAACTGCACGCAGTCAAACCCTGTCGGATGGCAAGTACTTTGAAACGGCATACCCGCTAATTGTGGTCTCGCTCAAAACCCGAAGTAGATAAATGCCGTAGCGGCCACGACACCCCATGCGACCAACGCCATTACCGTTGAATTTTGCGTTGACCGGGATTTGTCCAGGCGCCGCAAGCCGAACTTCGAAAAGCCGACCTGTTCATAACAGCAATACATGATCGCCCGGTAGGTATATCGCAGGCCGACCAACAGAAACAGGGTAATCAGGCCAAGGACAAGTCCATGCCTGATAGCCGGTTCAACCAATTCCACAAGGTGATCCTGTTCGCAAGCAACGCTATCGACTTCCACAAGGGTTATTTGCCGGTAGTCCGCCGAAGACCGCTTTTGGCCAATCTGGATCACCGCCTGTTGCTCCAGATCCAGCGCCTGATACTTCCAGAGCGTTGATGACCCTTCTCGACAGAACGTAAAAGCAGCAGGACTTGAGATGGCGACAATACAAGCGTCGTTGATATCCAGTTTTTTCAGCGTTTCCGTGGCTGACCTGGTGAAATCCAGGTCGAACACCGGATTAACACCGGTAGCAAAAGCCGCGACCGAAACCAATAGACTGCTCAAGAGGCAGATGGCTGAAATGTTCAAGGCCGGGTTTCCCTTTTTCAATTGATTCTTTGATTTCGCAGTTCGGTTCCAACCTGCCGCCTTGATGAGTTCCAGTACGCTGCTGGTACCCCGATAGCTAATGGGCAATTGAGTGGATGGAGAAAGGGAGGGCATCCAATGCCCTCCCCTGCGCTTTCCACGCTCCCTGCGACAGTGCTGACCAGGACCTCAAGTGGCCAGAATGAAGTCCGTCTGATCAACGGCCGCGCTGGCGACACCCACAAGACGAATGGAGTCCGCCCCGATCCCCACCATCGTGTCCGTCCCGTCAGCAGTTATGCTCACGTTGGCCGCGAACGTCGCACTGGTGATTCCCAGCCCCGTGACATTGAGCAAGTCCTGCCCGGCGACCGGATTGGCTCCGAATCCAAAGATCGCATCGGTGCCGAAACCCGCGGCAGCAAACACGAAGGTATCGTTGCCGGCGATACCGGTACTCAACAGGTCGTTACCACCACCACCGGTGAGCACGTCGTTACCCGCACCACCCACGATAATGTTGTTCAGTGCGTTGCCGGTGCCCGTAAAGTTGCCGCTAGCGCCATAATACAGATTCTCGACGTTGGCACTCAGGGTGTAGCTTGCCTGGTCGGTCCAGACCGTGTCGCTGCCAGCACCGGCAAGCTCGCTCACTACGTCCCCAAGGTCAGTGACTTCGTAGATATCGTGGCCAGCACCGCCAGCCATCGTGTCGGCACCTGAACTACCGATGATGACGTCGTTACCTGCACCACCCACGATTGTATTGGCGAGCCCATTACCAGTGCCCCTGAAGTTGCCACTATCGCCGAAATACAGATTCTCGACGTTGGCACCCAGGGTGTAGTTCGCGAGTGAAGTCCAGATGGTGTCCGAGCCTTCCCCGACAAGCTCGCTCACCACGTCCCCGAGGTCGGTGACTTCGTAGATATCGTGGCCAGCACCGCCAGCCATCGCGTCGGCACCTGAACTACCCATGATGACGTCGTTACCCGCACCACCCACGATCGTATTGGCGAGCCCATTACCAGTGCCCCTGAAGTTGCCGCTAGCGCCGTAATACAGATTCTCGACGTTGGCACTCAGGGTGTAGCTTGCCTGGTCGGTCCAGACCGTGTCGCTGCCAGCATCGGCAAGCTCGCTCACTACGTCCCCAAGGTCAGTGACTTCGTAGATATCGTGGCCAGCACCGCCAGCCATCGTGTCGGCACCTGCGCCACCGATGATGATGTCGTTACCTGCACCGCCTACGATCGTGTTGGCGAGCGCATTACCAGTGCCCCTGAAGCTGCTGCTGGGGCCGTAATACAGATTCTCGACGTTGGCACCCAGGGTGTAGCTCGCCAGCGAGGTCCAGACCGTGTCGCTGCCAGCATCGGCAAGCTCGCTCACCACGTCCCCGAGGTCGGTGACTTCGTAGATATCGTGGCCAGCACCGCCGGCCATCGCGTCGGCACCTGCGCCACCGATGAGAATGTCATTGCCCGCGTCACCATTGATGATGTCGTCGCCACCTTGGCCGTTCATGAAGTCGTTGCCATCACCTCCGCTGGCCACATCATTGCCTGCCGTGCCGATCCATGTGTCGACACCGACGGTACCGGCAAACACAGTACCGACGAGCACCGGGGCCGTGGCGTCGGATGCGACGCTTTCGCTCACACCGAAGTCATCCACGAAACTGACCACCACGCGCACCTGATCTCCGATCTGAGCCTGGCCAAGCGTGAATGTGCTACCGGTGGCTCCGGCGATGTTGACGAAGCTGACCCCGTTGGTCTCCTGCCACTGGAAGGTGAACTGCGGATTGCTGAGGCCATCGACGTCGACGAGGGTCGACAGGTTGGCGGTCAGCACTTCGTTCAGAAACGCAAACCCGAGGATGCCCGGCCCTGCGATCGGTGCGTTGTTCGCCGACGAGTCGACGATCTCCAGCGTACCATTGCCATCCTGATACACCGCCCGAACGCGGATGTTCAGACCGGCGACATCGTCCGCCACCAGATAGGTGGCGCCCGTCACCCGCGATGCCTCGCCTGCGGCGAGAATGGTGATGTCCTCATATATGCCCGAACCGGCAACGGTTTCGGCCTGCCAGTAGTAAGACACGGGACCGGTAATCGCACCGGTCACATTGGCCGCACCCTCGCTGTTGGCGTCGCGTACCGACTGGCTGCTGACGTGCAGCAGCTGGCCGGCGACAGGCGCATCGACACGCGCACCGGTGGTGGCATCGAGGATCGCCAGACGCCCCACAGGAGCACTGTTCAAGGCGGTGCCAACACCGGAGGCCTGCGCCTGGTCAGCGAACTGCAGACGCTCGATGCCTGTCAGGCGATCGACGCCATCACGCCCGGCCACCAGGTCGGTCACGATGACGGCGTTGCCCTCGACAGCGATGCTGTACTCCGACGCATTACCGGAGAACACCGCGGTGTCGAAGTTGTCAGTGCCGGTCAGGATCTCCCGCACGATGACAAGCTGGCCCGGGTTGTAAGTACCGTTCAACATCGCCTGGACCATCGGCCCCATGCTGTCGAACGTGGCGATTTCCGCGCCAGTGCCATCAGCGTTTGCCCGTACGCTGATGCGCACGTTCAGCCACTTGTCACCGTCGATGATGTCGTCACCACCGCGACCTTCAATGAGATCGCTGCCACTGCCACCGAGGATGATGTTACCGCCGTCGAAGAACGTCGCTCCGACTGGCAGCAGACCCGCCAGACCATTGATCAGGCTGATGTTGGTCAGCACACTGCCGGTTGCACCCGCGGTGGGTAGCGAGGTCGCATCTTCGCTATCACCGCGCAGGAAGTCACCGTGGGACGAACCCGACAGACCTTCCATGATGTCGAAGCGCACCAGCGCCGAAGCCCCCGAACCTGGCTGCGGTGGCACATCGAAGAAGCGGTCGCTGTAATCGACACTCACACCTTGGGCGAGATCCTTGAAGGTCGCCCAGTCATAGCCCGAGCCGCCGATATAGCGGTCACCCATGCCGAGACTGCCGACCATGATGTCGTCGCCGCCTTCGCCGTTGAACTTATCGTTCTCGTTACCACCGACGAATACATCGTGGCCAATGACCGGGTCGTTGCCCAGCGGATCGAAGTTGTCGCCAGGCGCACCGTCCGAGGTACCCTTCTCGATCCAGTCGTCGCCTTCGTTACCCATGTCCTGTTCGTTGGCTTTGCTGCCCAGGATGAAGTCATTGCCCTGGCCACCAATGGCCTCGGAGGCGTCCTCACCGGTAATGATGAAGTCGCTGCCGAACCCGCCAATGATCAGGTTGACGCCGTTGCCACCGTGCAGCACGTCGTTGCCGTCGCCGCCCTGGATGTTATCGTCGCCGCCGGTGTCGGTGATGATGTCGTCGCCTTCACCACCGCGCAGCTGGTCGTTGCCGTCACCGCCGTCGATGCGATCGTTACCACCATCACCCCAGACCGTGTCATCGCCTTCACTGGAGATGAGGATGTCTGCGTTGTCCGTGCCACCCAGCACGATGTGCTCGGCACCGTTGTAGCGGATGTAGTTGGTGTCCGCCCCCACGGTCAGCGGGTTGTCGCGGAACACCACCTGCTCGCCGTTCGGGCCGAGCGGGTCGGCGGTGAGCAGGCCTTCGTTGAATTGCCTGCCCTGATCCACTTCCAGATAGAACCCCGGATCCGAGAACACCAGGCCCGGCAAGTGAGTGGCCGACGTGTTGGCCATGATCAACTTGGCGAACGAGTTGCTTTCAAGTTCGGCATTCATCGACAGGCCAGAGGTACGCTCCAGGTAGTAGAAGCGATCGCCGTCCTGCAGTTTTTCCAACTGGTTCTCGAACACAAAGTTGAAGGTCGAGCCGAGCATGCCGCCGAACGGGGTTTTCGCTTCGGCCAGGCCACCGATCCAGAGGTCGATGGCATCGACGCCAGTGACCGTCACACCCCTGAGGTCGTCGGCAGTGCCCACCACGCCATCCGTGCCGGCCAGCGTTACGTTGGCATAGGCACCCGTGCTGTTGAGGAAGTCCAGGCGATCAGCCGGTGCACCCACACCACCGAAGACCAGCGCCAGGGCTGCCGCGCGCTTGCCATCCAGTGTGGTCGCCGCCGTGATCGTGTCATGCGTGCCATAGGCCGCGATGAAGTTGATCAACGACTCCGGATGTTTGAGGTACTGCACCAGATCGACCCAACTGGTGTACGGCTTGAGTTGGGTATCACCGGTTTGGCTGTAGATGTCGCGGCGGATCGCATTGAGTGAGGGAATCCCCACGTCGCGGCCACGGGCGATGTTGAGCGCCGGCAGGTCGAGCGGCAGGCCGAGCAGGTTATTGCGCAGCGCCTCGGTGACGAACTCGTCGATTTCGTTACCGGCTTGCCGAGTCACCCCACGTATGATCGCACTGGTTGCGTCCTCAGGTGATACGCCGCTGGCGGCGTACGCCAGAGGGTTGAGGAACGCCGCGATCAAGCCCATTTGCTGATCGGGATTAGCGCTGGCCGGATCGCCTATCACGTTGAAGTCGATGTCGTAGCGATCGACGGTCTCGGTCAGCATCGAGTGGCCAAACCGGTATACGGTATGGGCGAACTCGGCGACGATCGAGGCATCGAGGTCGACGTCGTAGACCTGGGTCGGTGCGAAGAACAGGTCGACTCTAGGCTGGATGGTCCGCGCAAACTCCTCGAACACCAGGTGCTGATACTGCATTTCGGTGCCGAACTTGGCCGCCTGGAACAAGCGCTCGCCATTCCACTGCAGCGCATCGAACTCAGCCTGGGTGGCTGGCAATGCGGCCACCGGATTGAGCAGCCACTCGTTGAGGAAGGCCACGTCACCCGAATCGAGCACGGTGTCCTTGGTCTGCTGGACCAGGCGGTTGTGCTCGGAGTGGAAGATCGCATGCACCGCGGTCAGGCCGATGTTCTCGTTGACCCGGCCGTCGCCGGCGATGTAGTGGGCGTCGAGCAGTTCATTGTCATAGGTCAGGTTGTTGCCGCCCGGGCCTACGGGTTGCGCATTACCGACAGCGGTGTCGGCATCCGCCAGCAGAACCCCGCCGACGATTACCGGTGTTGCATTGTGGGCAATATCGACGAGGAACTGGTGACCGGTGCGCACAGCATTGGTCAGGTCAAGGGGAGCAAGCGGATTGCCTTCGACAAGGACGTCATCCGCCGTGCCACCAAGACCGTCAACCCCACTCATCACCACCATCGGGAAGCCGTTCGGCCCCTTGATGAAATTGCCATAGGCGTCAGTCGCCAACAGCGGGGCATTATCGACATCGGCATCGGTCAGGTTGATTCCCAGAATGTCGCGAGCTTGCGCCTTGACTACCTTCCAGGTCGCCATGCCACCGATTTCGACGTCGTCCGCGGTACCAAACGTGCCATCCGCACCCAGGTCACGGTTGGTAATCAACCGGCCTGTCGCTACGGGGCCGCTGGCGGTAAGTTCATAACCGCGCAGGAACACCTGGTGCGACGGGTGCGAACTGTAGGTCTGGTTCTGGTCCACGAACGGCGTGGTGGAGTTGGTGTGCTCATGGATGTCGTCGGCCGTGCCAAGAATGCCATCCGCCCCTGGCTGGTTCGTTGCACGGGTCAGGACCATGAAGTTCGTCGGGCTACCTGGAACAAAGAGTGGATCATCCGGCTGAAGCGGAATGAAGACGGTACCCGAACCACCTTTGGTGACCAGGTCCAGACCATGATCGAAGAACTGCCCGAAGAAGGTCATCCAGGCGTTGAACGGCGCGGACAATCCCGCATCCGCCGCAGTGTTTTCGAACAGGTACACATCATGGTCGTCGGCAGTACCGAACTGACCATCCATCCCGGGGCTGGCGACAATCTGTACGCCATCCTTGAGCACGTCGTCATTACCCACGGTGCCGAAGTTGAGCACACCGTCCAGGCCCGGGTCGAAAGCCGTGGCATAGGCCGCCGGGTTGTTCGACGTCTGGTCGACGATCAGGTTACTGATGGTGCGCGGCTGCGAGTCAATCACAAGGCCGCTGGTCTGCGTATACGATGTTCCCCCTTCCGCCGGATTGAAGACCGGATCGCTTATGCGCGGAAAGAGGTTATCGGCGGCACCAAACTCGGTGTTGTTGTTGCCGTTGAGGTTCATCAGGTTGTTGTTCGACCCGTCGACCGCACGCAGGCCCAGCGGCGCGCGAATATTCGGGATCAGCGAGAGGATGTCCTGACCGGCCGCTTCCGCCTCGGCAATCTTGATCTGGTCAAGAATGAAGTTGAGGTCGGAACGGACCATGTGCAGGCCCGCGCCACCCGCGGTGGCATCGACTACAGGTACCAGCGGCGTTGGCGTGACCGGTGCACCGGCGGCGATGGCAGCCGTCGGCGTGGAGAACAGGATCTCCGTGGTGCCGTGACCGTCCTGATAGATCGCCTTGACCCGCAACGACAACCCGGCAAGGTCAGGAGAGACCTTGAACGCGGTACCGTCGGCGCTTTGGAACGCCAGGTCGCCAGCTGGCAACAGGATGATGTCCTCGAATACGCCGCTGCCTGGAGTGGCTTCGAACTGCCAGATGTAGGACACAGAGGAGTTGGTGATCAACCCCTGCGGATTACCCGCCGCGATATTGTCGGCATCGGTCACCCCGGCCACGCTGACCGTCAGCGTATCGCCCACGGTGAGTTCGCCGCCGTTACCATCCGCGACAGTCGGACTGCCATCCGGTTGGGCATTGAGCCCCGCCACCAGCACTTGCTGGTTATCGGCAAACTGCAGGCGTTCGATATGCAGCAGGGTGTCGATGCCGTCGCGACCCGCTACGGTATCGGCCACTGTCCAGACATCGTCCGTCACATCGGCGGTGCCACGGTCGTCGACAGTCACCGCATATTCGGCCTCGAGGCCGGAGTAAATGGCGGTATCGAAGGCCGCCCCGCCAGTCGAGGTGCCGGGCATGATTTCCCGCACGGCCTTGAGCTGACCAGGGTTGAAGGTGCCATCCAGCATGAGCGGGATCATATCGACCATGCTGTCGAAGGAGGCGATCTCGGGGCCGGTATGGTTGATGTCAGCCGCGTCATAAACGGCAATCCTGACGTTGATCCATTTGTCGCCATCGATCAGGTCATCGCCACCGCGACCTTCGATCAGGTCACTGCCATCACCACCGAGGATGATGTTGCCGGTGGCAAAACCGGTGACCGGCAAACCGGCATCGGCCAGGAACTGGTCCAGTCCGCGGATCAACGCGACATTGGTCAGCGCACCGCCCGTGGCACCACCGTGGTTGACGATAGTGACTGCATCGACATCATCGCCCTTGAGCACATCGCCGAAACTCGAACCGGACAAGCCTTCGACCTCGGCAAAACGGTCAAGAATCGAGGCAGGTGAGGCACCGACCGGATTGAAGACCCCGGCGTTCTGGTTTGGTGCATTGCCGTGTGGCTGCGCCAGCGCGGCCAGGCTCAGGTCAACGGTCACGCCGATCCTGTCATTCTTGTAGGTCACCCAGTCGAAACCGGACATGCCGTCCATCTTGTCCTGGGCATCGCTGCCGACAAAGATGTCGTCGCCACCCTCGCCGATCATTTCGTCAAAACCGCCACCACCGATGAAGATGTCGTTGCCGATCACATCGTCAGTGAGCAGTGGCGCGAAGTTATCGCCTGGCGCACCGTCCTGGGTGCCCTTCTCGATCCAGTCGTCACCTGCGTTACCGGTAGGTGGCAGGTTGGTCTTGGCACCGAGGATGAAGTCGTCACCCTGGCCACCGAAGGTGGTGGTGATGTCTTCCGTGGTGACGATGAAGTCCTGGCCATCGCCGCCCAGGATCAGGTTGCCTGCAACCAGCATGCTGCCGGCCACGATCACATCGTTACCGGCATTGCCTTCCAGACGGTTGTCACCGAACGAGTCGGTGATGATGTCATCACCCGCACCACCCAGCACCGCATCGTTCCCGGCACCGCCTTCGAGGCGGTCATTGCCGGCGTCACCGTAAAGGGTGTCATCGCCGTCACCGGAAATAAGGATGTCATTGCCGGCAGTGCCGCCCAGGACGACATGGTCTTCACCGGTGTAGTGCAGATAATTGGTGTCCGGCCCCACGGTATCGGGGTTGTCGCGAATCACCAGCGACACGACTTCCACGCCGTTGATCATGATGCCGCCGGTCGGATCGTCTCGGCCGCCCGCGCCAAGGCCGGTGAACTGAGTGGTCTGATCCACCTCGAGGGTGAACGTCGGCGTCAGGAACACGGTGTTCGACAGGTGGGTGACATCGGAGTTGAGCATGATCAGCTTGGCAAAGGAGTTGTTTTCCAACTCGGTGCCGAAGTTCAGGCCCGCGGTACGCGACAGGTAGTAGAAGCGGTCGCCGTTCTGCAACGCCTCCATCTGGGTTTCAAACACGAAGTTGAAGGTCGAGCCGAGCATGCCGCCGAACGGCATTTTCTGCTCGGCGAGGCCACCGACCCAGAAGTCGATGTCGTCGACGCCCGTGACCGTCACACCTGTCACGTCATCGGCAGTACCCAGTACCCCATCCGCACCGGCCGTCGTTACGTTGGCGTAGGCACCGGTGCTGTTGAGGAAGTCCAGGCGGTCAGCCGGCGAACCCACGCCACCCAATACCAGCGCCAGGGCTGCAGCGCGTTTGTCTGCCAGTGTGAGCGCCGCCGTGATCGTGCTATGGGTACCATAGGCCGCGATGAAGTTGACCAGTGACTCGGGGTGCTTGAGGCTGTCTGCCAGGTCAGCCCAACTGATGTACGGCTTGAGTTGGCTGTCTCCGGTTGATTCGTAGAACTCCCGGCGCGCCTCATTCAAGGTAGGGATACCCGTGTCGCGACCACGTGCCAGGTTCAGGGCCGGCAAATCGAGCGGCAGACCGAGCAGGTTGTTGCGCAACGCTTCGGTGACGAACTCATCGATCTCGTTACCGACCTGGCGGGTCACACCGCGAATGATTGCCCCTGCCGCCTGATCCGCAGTCAACCCGCTGCTGGCGAACGCCAGCGGGTTTAGGAAGGCCGCGATCAGCCCCATTTGCGAGTCCGGGTTGGTGGGGTCAGTGAGCAGCGGATTGAACGCAGGATCGAAGCGATCGACGGTCTCGGTCAACATCGAGTGACCGAAGCGGTATACCACGTGGGCGAACTCGGCGAGGATGGCCGGGTTGATCGAGGTGTCATAACCGTTGGGCGCAAGGAATCCGTCGATCTGTGGCTGAACGGTCCGCGCGAACTCCTCGAACACCAGGTGCTGGTATTGCATCTCGGTACCGAACTTGGCGGCCTGGAACAGGCGTTCGCCGTCCCATACCAACGCCGCAATCTCGGCAGGTGTAGTCGGTATTGCAGCCACGTCGTCCGCCAGCCACTCATTGAGGAAAACCAGGTCGCCGGAGGCAAGGATGGTGTCCTTCGATTGCTGGACCAGGCGGTTGTGCTCGGAGTGGAACACATGGTGCACGGTGGTCAGGCCAATGTTTTCGTTCACCCGGCCATCGCCGGCAATGTAGTGGGCGTCAAGCAGTTCATTGTCATAGGTCAGGTTATTGCCGAGCCCGTCAACAGGCTGCGCATTGCCGACAGTCGTGTCGGCATCCGCTTGCAGAACCCCGCCGACGACTACCGGCGCGGCGTTGTGGGCGATGTCGTCGAGGAAGGCATGCCCGGTACTCACGGCACTGGCCAGGCTGATAGGAGCGGCCCGGTTGCCTTCGACCAATTGAGTGACGTCGTCCGCTGTCCCGGCGACGCCATCAGCGCCATTACTGATGCGAATCACCACCTGCGGCATGCCGTTAGGCCCGCGGATGAAGTTGCCGTATGCATCGGTTGCCAGCAATGGCACGTTGTGTACGTCAGCGTCAGTCAGGTCAATGCCGAGAATGTCACGGGCCTGCGCCTTGACCACCTTCCAGGTCGCCATGCCGCCGTTTTCGCTGGCGCCATCATCGGCGGTGCCGAACAGGCCATCGGCGCCGAGGTCGCGGTTGGTGATCAAGCGCCCCGTTGCAACAGGTTCGCCTGCCGCATTGAGGACATACTCACGCAGAAACACCTGATGCGACGGGTGCGAGCTGTAGGTCTGGCTCTGGTCGACGAACGGCGAGGTGGTGTTGGTCTGGCCATCATCGGCCGTGCCGACTACTCCGTCCGCGCCGGCGGTACGTACTGCACGTGACAGCACCATGAAGTTGGTCGGGCTGCCCGGTACGAACAACGGATCGTCCGGCTGCAGCGGAACAAACACGACGTCGGTAGCGCTCTTGGTGACCAGGTCGAGGCCGTGGTCGAAGAACTGGCCGAAGAAGGTCATCCACGAGTTGAAGCTGGCGGTCAGGCCGACGTCCGGCGAGACGTTGGGCATGAAGAACACGTCCTTGTCATCGGCCGTGCCGAACACGCCATCCAGCCCGGGGCTGGTGACTATCTGTACGCCATCCTTGAGTACGTCGTCATTACCCACCGTGCCGAAGTTGAGCACACCGTCCAGGCCCGGGTCGAACGCCGCGGCGTAGGCCGCCGGGTTGTTGGCAGTCTGATCGACGACCAGGTTACTGATAATCCGTGGTTGCGGATCGATCACCGTCCCTGGCGCGGCGTATGCGTCCAGAAACGAGGGATCAAGCAGGCGCGGGAAGGCACCGTCCGCGGAGCCAAAATCACTCTGGCCGGTGACCAGGTTGTTGAAGCTGCCATCGACGGTACGCAGGCCGAATGGCACCTGGGTGTTGGGAAGCAAATCAATGAGGCTGGCGCCGTCGGCGTTCGCTTCTGCGATAAAGATTTGCTTGAGGATGAACTCCAGGTCCGACTTGCTGAAATTGGCCATTTTGAATTGCCCTCGATATGTCTGGGTAAAGGCACGGGACGAGAAAACCCTCCCGCGCCAAGTCAAGTGCTGGCTTGCGCAGTTTGTTGGTTATGTTTTTTTGCGAGAGCTGGCGTTACCCGGGACCCGGGATTCGCGCCTGGAATTCGCGATATGAATTGCTCGCCGGGCGATCAGGCAGAGCGGATTCGAGCCCTGGGCGGGCCATGGAATCTGGAAGTGAAGGCAAACGTCCTGGAAAGCCCCTTCCCTCTGCAAAAGAACGAAATGATCGACATGATTCTGCTCCTCTCGGGAAAAACACCGCGCCTTGCGCTGCCAAAGCAATGGCAGGCTTCAGGCGGGCGGGCCCCCCGATAACTAAGACTAAAGTTCCATAGCAAATCTTTGTCAATATTACGTCGTTAAAACAGACGACTGGTGGTAGACATCCCAAGTAGCTGTTTTTAAAAGACATATAGAAAGTTGTGTGCTGGTATAGAGCGAAATGTTATTTCGGACTGTTTAACCGCCACCTACGCTGCTGCATAAGGGAGCAACGCAGCGATTTCGGAAGACTCGCCATCCACAGAGCGACCAGCCTGCGTGTCCAAAAGCTGTTTACAGGGCTACATTTACTGTTAGCTGTTGCGCCTCAGGGGCAATCGGCTTTTCGCAGTGGGAGGATCAACATGCCCAAGCAGTCGAGCATCCGTTCCGAACTGGCCGACGCGCTCTTTCGCATGCGCCGCAGTTTTTATTCGCTGGCAGCGTTCAGCGGCGTCATAAACGTCATGATGTTGACGCCAGCTATTTATATGCTGCAGGTCTACGATCGAGCCCTTGTCAGTCGCAACGTCACGACGCTGGCGATGTTGACGGTTCTGGTGGTGGGTCTGTTCCTGCTGATGTCCACACTGGAGATGGTTCGCACCCGCGTGCTGATCCGGGTCGGCAACTGCCTGGACATGGACCTCAACCGACGCATTTTCACGGCGGCATTCGAGCGCAACCTGAGCCGCGCCGGAGGTAACCCGGCCCAGGCCCTGCAAGACCTCGCCCAGGTTCGTCAGTTCGTCACCGGCAACTCCCTGTTCGCGTTTTTCGATGCACCGTGGACGCCGATCTACCTGCTGGTCGCCTATCTGATTCACCCGATACTCGGACTGATCACGCTGATCGGCTCACTGATTCTGATGGGCCTGGCCTGGCTCACTGAAAAGGCGACGCAGAAGCCGCTGGCCGAAGCCAATCAGGCCTCCCTCTCCTCCGCCCAATATGCCAACAACAACCTGCGCAACGCCGAGGTCATCGAGGCCATGGGCATGCTGCCGTCGATCAGCAAGCGCTGGTTCCAAAGTCATTTGCGCATTCTGGAAATGCAGACCCTGGCCTCCGACCGCGCCGCCTTTATCAGCAGCACCGGGCGCTTCGTGCGGATCACTTTGCAGTCTTTGATCCTCGGTGCCGGCGCGCTGCTGGCGATCGAAGGCAAGATCACCCCGGGGATGATGATTGCCTGCTCGATCCTCACCGGCCGCGCACTGGGTCCGGTGGAACAGGTCATCGCATCGTGGAAACAACTGCTCGGTTGCCGTACGGCCTGGGGCCGGCTCAACGAGATGCTGCACGACTATCCGCGCCGGCCACCGAGCATGTCGCTGCAGCGGCCAATGGGCATGCTGGCGGTAGAGAATGTGTATGCCGGAGCCCCGGGTACCAACAACACGATTCTGCGCGGGGTGAGCTTCAGCCTTGTCCCCGGCGAAAGCCTTGGCATCATCGGCCCATCCGCCTCGGGCAAGTCCACCCTCGCCCGCCTGCTGGTTGGCGTCTGGCCGGCCCAAGCCGGCAAGGTGCGCCTGGACGGCGCAGATATATTCAACTGGAACAAGGGCGAACTTGGCCCCTGGCTCGGCTACCTGCCACAGGACGTGGAGCTGTTCGAGGGCAATATCGCCGACAACATTGCGCGCTTTGGTGAAGTGGACAGCGAAGCAGTGATCCGCGCCGCCAAGATCACTGGTGTACACGAGATGATCCTGCGTTTTCCGCAGGGCTATGACACCCGCCTGGGCACCGATGGCAGCCCGCTATCCGGTGGCCAGAAGCAGCGCATCGCCTTGGCCCGGGCGTTGTATGGCGAGCCCAATCTGATCGTGCTGGACGAGCCGAACGCCAACCTCGACGACGTCGGCGAAAAGGCCTTGGTCGATGCCCTGGCCGAACTCAAGGGCCGTGGCGCCACCGTCATTCTGATTTCTCACCGTCCCAACGTACTCTGCGCCGTCGACAAGGTGCTGATGCTGCGTGACGGCGGCGTGCAGATGCTCGGTACGCGCGATGAAGTATTCGCAGCGCTGCGCAAGGCCAGTGTGATCCCTGCAGGCGCGTCGACTCCGCTGGCCTCCGTCAAAGCACGGGAGTGACCGATCATGCAAATGAGCCAACATACCGACATGATTACAGCCGATTCCAGGAGCATGGTAGACCTGGACGTCGGCAAACCCGCGCGCTGGGGCGTGTGGCTGGTGCTCGCCGGCTTCGGCGGCTTTCTCCTGTGGTCATGGCTGGCGCCGCTGGATGCCGGCGTGGTAGCGACAGGCACGGTCAAGGTCACCAGCAATCGCAAAGCCGTGCAGCATCTGAGCGGCGGCACCGTGGAAGCCATCCTCGTTCGCGAAGGCGATCTAGTGACAAAAGGCCAGGAGGTAGTCCGCCTCGACTCGTTGCGTGCCCTTGCCGAACAGGGAGCGGTCAGCGCCCAGTACATCGTCAGCAAGACGGTGGAAAACCGTCTGGAAGCGGAGCGTGACAACCGCGACGTGGTGAACTTTGATCCTGAACTGCTAAAGCGCTTCAAGGATGACCACCGCCTGGAAGCCGCCATGGACCTGCAACAGCGCCTGCTCGACACCCGGCGCGCCGGTCTCGCGGGTGAGATCAGCATCCTGCAGGAGAACCTGGCGGCGTCGGCCGTGCAGCTCAAGGGCCTGCAGCAAGTCTATAGTGCCCGCGCCTCGCAAATCAGTTTCCTCAACCAGGAACTGCAAGGCACCCGCGTGCTGACCGCCGAAGGCTATGTACCGCGCAACCGCCTGCTTGAGCTGGAGCGCAGCAACGCCGACCTTTCCGCCGGCCAGGCCGAGAACCTCAACAACATCGCCCGGGTGCGTAGCCAGACCACCGAAATCAAGCTGCGCATCCTGCAGCGCCAGCACGATTACCTGAAAGAAGTCGAATCGCAGTTGACGGAAACCGCCAAGGAAAACACCACCCTGGCCGATCGCTTGCGCGCACTTGACTATGAAGTGACCCACACGGTGATTCGGTCACCGATCGATGGCATGGTCCAGGCCTTGAGCATCGCCACCGTCGGCGGGATCATCCAGCCCGGCTTCAAGATCATGGAAATCGTTCCGCTCAACGAACCGTTGCAGGTCGACGCGATGATTCCCGTGCAGGCCATCGACAAGATGGTCCCCGGACTGCCCGTGGACATTTCCTTCCCGGCCTTCAACCATGCCAAGACACCAAACATACCCGGCCGAGTGATGACCATCTCCGCCGACCGCCTGATGGACGAGGAAAGCAAGCAGCCGTTCTATCTGGCCCAGGTGGAAGTCACCCCCGATGGCATGGGCCTGCTTGGCACCAATCACATTCGCCCTGGCATGCCTGCCAGCGTCACCATCAAGACAGGCGAACGCAATATGTTGAGCTATCTTCTTAAACCAATGCTCGAACGTGTGGACAGCTCATTCAAGGAACAATGAAATGGACCGTCATTGCCTGCTCTTCTGCCTGATGGGGTTGGCCTTGCCGGCCGACGCCATGGACCTCAAGCAAGCCTGGGATCTGTTGCAGTTCCAGGGCCCCATCTACCAGGCCTCCGTGCATGAAAAAGAGGCCGGCCAGGAGAACCGCGCCATCGGCAAGGCCGGCCTGTTACCGCAGATCAATGCCTCGGCCTACAACAACAAGGTCAATGGCTCCCAAAGCCAGAACAACATCGACAGAGATCTCCATTACGACTCAAAGGGCGCTAACGTGCGCCTGCGCCAACCACTGTTCAACAAACAGAAAATGGCCGAGTACCGCCAGGGTCAGCAGCGTGCCGACTACAGTAACGCGGTATTCGATGCCAAGAGCCAGGACGCCGCAGTGCGCCTGGCCGAAAGCTATTTCGATGTGCTCCTGGCCAGCGAAACCATCACACTGGCAAAGTCCAAGCTGAGCGCCTTCGACGAACAACTCGCCTCGGCGAAACGGCGCCTGGAACTGGGGGCCGGCACCGTCACCGACGTCGACGAATCGACCGCTCGCCGCGACCTCGCCGAAGCCGAACTGATCGAAGCACAAGACAACCTGGTCAACGCGCGCCGCAAGCTCGAGGAATACATCGGTGAAACCCCCGAATCGCTGACCACCTTGCGTCCGAGTTTCGATACACCACCGCTGGTACCAGGCAACCTTCAGGACTGGTTGGTCAAAGCCCAGGTCGATAGCCCACTGATCCATGCGCGCCGCTATAGCCGCGACCTCGCCGAAGAGGAGGTCAAGCGTGCCAGTGCCGGCCACTGGCCAACCCTGGATTTCATCGCCGGCTACACCGCGGGTGAGAGCCAATCACTCTCCGAGTTGAATCAACGTAACCACTACGGCTCGATCGGGCTGGAAGTCAATATCCCGCTGTTCAGTGGTGGCGGCGTCAGCGCGCTGACACGCCAGGCCAGCGCCAATAGCGATAAGGCCACGGACGAACTCGACGCCGCACGACAGGAAGTCATCACCGGAACCACCCGTGAGTATCAAGGCATCCTGAGCGGTGCCAAACGCATTCGCGCGCTGGAGAAAGCCGTCGCGTCCAACGAACGCTCACTGGCATCGTCACGCAAGGGCTTCAAGGAAGGCGGCACCAGCACCAACTCGGATGTCCTCAATGCTGAAGAACTGCTCTTCGTCGCACGCCACGATCTGTTCGATGCCAAATTACGCTATTTGATGTCGCGCCTGCGCCTGGCCTCTTCGGTAGGCAGTCTGGGCGACGACGATATCGACCAGATCAACAACTACCTCGGCCCGGAACTGCTGGTCACCAACTGACGCTCACCTGCCGGCCGGTCGCGCAAAATGATGGCTGACCGGCGCCCCTTCTCCCATGATCCCCCACCCAGCCATTCATTGCCGCGTCTGAGCACAGAAAGGCAGCCGCCAGCAAAAAAACAGTCATCGCTGAAAGCTACCCACTAAACCCTTGATTCCCTTTATGCTCGATCCAGCTCCAAATCAAAAGCCACGCCAGGCTCCAGGCTGTAAACTGTCTCCCCATGCGCAAACTTTTGTACCTGACATTTTCCATGGCGTTGCTCGCCGCCCTCACGACCTACGCGATGTGGGCCGCAGACCGGCCGGTGGGTCATTACCTTTCGGACCTGCGGATCAGCCTCGCTGTCGACCAGGGCACGCCTGCGGACCGTGGCAACCTGTTGGGCATCCAGCCCGAACTGTTTCCTACCGACTACCAAAGTCCCGAGCGTTTGCACCGCAAGCTCGCAGCCTATCTGCAGGCAGCCCGGGACCAGGGTTTGCTGAACGGCAAGACCGTCGTCGTGTTGCCGGAGCACGTCGGTACCTGGCTGATGGTCAGCGGTGAAAAGGATGAGCTGTATCAGGCCAGCACCCTCAAAGAGGCCATGAACTGGCTGGCGGTAAGCAATCCCCTGAAGTTCGCCAAGGCGTTGATCAGCGCCGAGGGCGGCAACCGTCTGGACGATGCCCACCTGCGCATGAAAGCCAAGGCAATGGCCAGGGACTACCAGACATTGTTCGGAGGCCTGGCCAGGGAGTTCCACGTGACACTGGTCGCGGGCTCCATCGTGCTGCCCGAACCGAGCATCATCGACGGCACCTTGAGAATCGGCCGCGGCGCGCTGTACAACAGCAGCGTGGTGTTCAACAGCGAAGGCCTGCCGATCGGCCAGCCCCAGCGCCAGATACACCCGTTCTTCGCAGAACAGAACGGGATCAAGGCGAACGGTGAGCACTCGCTCAACGTCGTTGATACCCCCGCAGGAAGGCTGGGCGTATTGATCGGCCACGACAGCTGGTACCCGGAAAACTACCTCAAGCTCAACGACCAAAGCGTACAGCTGGTTGCGGTACCGGCCTTTGTTTCCGGCCGTGGCACTTGGGATCAACCGTGGCGCGGCTACAGGGGTTCGTCGGCGCCGGCGTCGGTCGGCTTGAAACCTGGAGAAGTCAGTGAAGGCCAGGCCTGGCAGCGCCTGACCCTCACGACCCGGATGCCGGCCAGTCAGGCCGTCGCTGGCATGAGCGTGTTCCTTCGGGGTCAGTTCTGGGACCAGGGCAGCGCCGGGCATAGTTTCCTCAGCAGCAACGGCCAGCACTTTGCCGATGGCAACGCCCATGGTGCGCGCTTGCTGAACCTCTGGTTGTAGGCCATGAATCCACAGCCGATGCGCCTCGGCGATCTGTCGGTGGGCTTTGTACATAGCCTGGCCGATGCCGTACGCAGTCACGGTGTCGATCCACAGCCACTGCTCGATCAATACGGTCTAGATGCCGCGCGCCTCAGCGAAGCCGGCGCCCGGTTGTCGATACCGCGCTACATGCGCCTGGGCCACAGTGCCATTCAACTGACCGACAACCCGGCCCTTGGCCTGCGCATGGGTCAGTTCAGTCGCCTGAGCCAGGCTGGCCTCGCTGGCGTCACCGCGGCCCAGGCACCGACGGTACGAGAAGCCGCGCGCTGCCTGATTCGATTCGAAGCCTTGTACGGCTCCAATTATCGCGGTCAATCAAGCTTTCACGAAGACGCCCGGGGCGCCTGGCTGCGGTTCTACTCGATCAGCCCCTATAACGCCTACAACCGCTTTGTGGTGGATTCGATCATCGCCGGCTGGTTACAGCAATTGTCCAGTGTCAGCCCTGCCCCGCTGCGTGCCGAACGTATCGAGATCGAATTCGAGGAGCCCGGCTACCGCCAGGCCTATGACGTGTTGGGCGACTGTCCGATCCAGTTTGGCGGCGAACGCAATCAACTGCGCTTGAGCCTGGCCAGTCTCGCCCAGCGCAACCCCGAGCACTGCCCGAGCACCTGGCGACATTTGCTGCAACTGTGTGAGCGGGAACTGGAACAACTGACACGCACCCGCAGCCTGCGTGAACGCATCATCGCGCTGCTGGGACCCTTGCTCAATGGTGGCCGGGAGCCCGACCTGCAGGAGGTGGCGGCACGCCTGAAGCTGCCCACCTGGACCTTGCGCCGCAAGCTCGCCGATGAAGGCACGCAGTTTCGTGCAATTCTCAACGACACCCGCCGCGACCTGGCCATGACTTACATACGCGACACCGAACTGGCGTTCGGAGAGATCGCCTACCTGCTGGGCTTTGCCTCAGCCGAAGCGTTTCAACGCGCATTCAAACGCTGGAACGGGCAGACACCCGGCGAATTTCGCCGCAGCCATCGCCAATCCGCTTGATGCCTACAACTCGGTAGCGTCTTCCGCCGGCTCCAGTGGGTCAAGTTCAAAAGCCTGGTACTCGAGCAGCTCTTCTTGATAATCGTCCATATTTGAATTCCCCAACCGTCTGAATAAATAACCAATTCCCTGAGCATAATGTGCCCGCATGAAAGAAAAATGACGCGGGCACGACACTCTGTCGCTACTCAATAAAACGTAGCAGCTGGTCAGGAATTTATCATCGGTTTTTTCGCGCAAGGCCGCAGAACAGCGGACCTTGTTGATGAGGGTCAATCTTTGCGCCCGCTACGGGATCGTTACTCGCTGGCCGATCCCGTAACGCGATCGATCACTGGCCAGAGACAGGAATCGCCTGAATCGGCTCGCTCGGCGGTGGTATGTCCGTCGGGTTAGTCGGTGGCGTGATGGTTTCTGCCGAAGGCGCCGGCTCTGCGTTCTGAACCGGGGTAATCGGCGCCGCTTCAGGAGGCGGGGCAACCGGCTCGGAGGCCGCTGGAACCGCTTCTACGGGCGCGGGCGCAGCAGGTTCTACAGCAGGAGTCACTGCCGGGGCCGGTGCCAGCGGTGCCGGTGCTGCCTTGGCTTCTGGCATTCCCAGGTCCGTTTTCGGCTTTTCGGGGATGTGCGCGGCCTTTTTCGCTTCCGGCGGCAGGAACAACTCGACCAGTGCGAAGAAACGCTCGTAGAACTTGGCGGACGATACGGTTTCGCTGGCGACCTTGACCATCGAGTCATCTGAGGAGCCGATCGGCATCGATACCGAGCCCAACACACCCACACCGAGACTGGCGGAGTTGTTGGTCTTCTTCAGCGCATAACGATCCTGCAGGGCATTGGCGAATATGGTCGCGTGGTGCCCTTCGCTGCCGTCATCGGCACAGACCACACTGAAGCTGATCTCCATGTGATTCTCGCCGGTCTGCTGGAAACTCTTGTGACCGCTGACCAGCTTCGGATCGTTGCTGGTGATGATGTAACCCTGGCTGAGCAAGGCGCGACGGGCGGCCTCACAGCTCTGGGTATCGCTGACCGGATAGTTTCGGGAAAAGGTACCGGAGTCGTCGAAATTCTCATGCTCATAGATGGCGGCCTTGTTCGATGAACAACCAGCCGCGGTGGCAAACACGGCTGCCAGCCCGACAACCCGCATGGGAAGTGATTTAAACATTGAACATCCTGAGGAAAACGGTTCGGGGCGTATTGTGCAACAGATCGATGCTTAGCGGAGCATCGATCGTGTCTTAAAACGGTTACAGGCTGATTGACCCCGGTTTTGCGCAAAAGTCACCGCGACAAATGACGTACGGCCAAACAAAAAGACCCCAGCCTTTCGGCCGGGGTCTCATGTACCGCGTTAAACCTGGTCAGGCATCAGTAACGCTTGATCTCCGCCTGGCTTTCCAGCTGCTTGCGGTAAGCCGCGAAGTCTTGCTGGCCGATGCGGGAAGCGAGGTAGCGACGATACTGTGCTTTCTCTTCTTCGGTCGGTGCCGCGGCTTCGTTCACGCCATTGAGGCGCACGATCATCAGGCTGCCATCAGCCAGCGTCACGCTGGTGAAGGTCGGTTTATCCTTGGCCGCAGGCTTCGCCATGCGAAACAGCGCTTGCAGCACCGCAGGGTCGATCCCTTCCTGGGCACGAGTTGCCGCGTCGGTGACTTTCCAGGACTGGCCGTCGATCACCCGATCCAGCGGGGTCGTGCCGTCGCGCAGGCTGGCAATCAGGGCGTCAGCCTTGGTCTTGGCATCGGCGCTGGCGTGCTCCTTGGCCAATTGCACACGGATCGCGGCAGAGACGCTTTCCAGCGGCAATTGCGAAGGCTTCAGGTGCTCCTTGGCACGCAACACGACCACGGTTTCAGGATCCAGTTCGATGGCGGTGCTGTTCGCCCCCTCATCCAGGACTTCCGGGCTGAACGCAGCCGTGATCACCGCACGGTTGGCCGTAATACCCTCACCACCTTCCCGGCCGAACGGCTTGGACGTGTGGACGGTCAGTTTCAAGTCCTGCGCCGGCTGAGCCAGATCAGACGCTTCGAACGAGGCATCCTCCAGCTGCTTGGTCGCCTCGACAAAACGCTGTTCGACCTGCTGGGCCTTCAATTCGCGGGTCAGCTTGTCTTTCAGGCTGGCGAATGTCGGTACCTCAGGCGCTTCCACGCCCAACAGCTTGATCAGGTGGAACCCGAAATCGGTGCGAACCGGCGCGGAAACCTGATCCTTGGTCAACGAATACAGGGCTTTTTCGAACGCAGGGTCGTAGACGCCAGGACCGGCATAACCCAGATCACCGCCGTTGTTCGCCGAACCAGGATCCTGGGAGAATTCCTTGGCCAGCGCCTCGAATTTCTCACCCTTGGCCAGACGGGCCTGGATCTCTTCGATCTTCGCCTTGGCTTGCGCCTCGGTGGTCTTGTCGTTCACTTCAATCAGAATGTGCGCCGCCTGGCGTTGCTCGGACAGGTTCGCGATTTCTTTCTGATAAGCCGCCTGCAGGTCTTCGTCATTGACGCTGACCTGATCGAAGAAGGAAGCCTTCTTCAGCTCGAGGTAATCGATGACCACCTGATCCGGCGTCATGAATTCCTTGGCGTGTTCGTCGTAATAGGCCTTGACCTCATCGTCGGTCAGCTTCACCGCCGCCGGGTCGACCTTGATGTTCAGGGAGGCGAAATCGCGGGTCTGTTTTTCCAGACGGGCAAACGCCAGCACCTGTGCATCGGTCACGAAACCGCTACCGGCCAGACCGGCACGCAACTGACCAATCAGCATTTCCTGAGCCATCAGCTGGCGGAATTGCATGCGGGTGTAGCCGAGTTGGCGAATCACCTGGTCGAAACGCTCGGAGCTGAACTTGCCATCCACCTGAAAGTCAGGCGTTTGCAGGATGACCTGATCCAGAGCCGCTTCGGAAAAAGCGAATTTCGAGTTTTCTGCGCCTTGCAGCAGCAGTTTGCGATCGATCAGGCCTTTGAGAGCCGACTCGCGCAGCATTTTTTCATCGAGCAAGGAAGCATCGAAATCCTTGCCCAGCTGTTGCATGAGCTGACGGCGTTGCATATCGACCGCCTGGCTCAGCTCGTTCTGGCTGATTTCTTCGCCATTGACCTTCGCCGCCTCATTCTTGTTCGTCGTGGCCTGAAAAATGGCGTCGAAACCGGTCAAAGCCATCAGTGCAACGATGACCCCGATAATAGTCTTGGCAATCCAGCCTTGTGAATTGTCCCTGATATTCTGCAGCATGCGTCCCCCAGAAACGGTTGAACTTCAAAAATTAGGCAACCGTGGAGCGTGGGTAGAATCCGAATAGAAGAAAGGCGCATCCGAGGATGCGCCTTCTCGTAACTGGCGGAGCGGATCGAGGGGCTCGAACTGGCGACCCTCGGTGTCTTGAACCGGCGACCTGCAGTCAGGACTGCCGCTCCGCTGCCAAGTCAGGCATGACCTGACCCGGATGGGTAAAAACCTGAATCGAACTTAGTTGACAGCTTCTTTCAGTGCTTTACCGGCTTTGAAACCTGGTTTTTTGGCTGCTGCGATTTCCAGCGTCTTACCGGTCTGTGGGTTACGACCAATGCGAGCTGGGCGATCAGTTACGGAGAAGGTACCGAAACCAACCAGAACAACAGAGTCGCCAGCCTTGAGAGCGCCAGTGACGGATTCGATTACAGCGTCCAGCGCACGGCCAGCAGCAGCTTTCGGGATATCAGCGGATGCAGCGATAGCATCAATCAGTTCCGACTTGTTCACTCTAAGTCCCCTTATATCTATTTGAGTATGATTCTAAGTTTTTTTGGTGAAAGCAAAAACGAGTGCTGAATGGCCTACAGACACTTAAGAGCCGCTTTATAACAAGGGCTCTAAAAAGCTGTCAAGAAAGCCCCCCAGGCAAATACGTACTAATGCGTGCTAATTCTTTCCTTAGAATCTGCGTCGCGTTTCTCATCCTTCGCGACTATCTCCGGAGCCACATCCGGCAAGGGCTCCGGCGCGTATTGCAGCGCAATTTGCAGGACCTCGTCAATCCATTTAACCGGTTTAATCTGTAGATCCTGCTTGATATTGTCCGGAATCTCTTTGAGATCGCGCACATTCTCTTCAGGAATGATCACGGTCTTGATTCCGCCACGATGGGCAGCCAGCAGTTTCTCTTTCAAGCCGCCGATGGCCAATACCTGGCCACGCAAGGTGATTTCGCCGGTCATGGCGACATCCGCGCGTACCGGAATGCCGGTCAATGCCGATACCAGGGCCGTGCACATGCCTACACCGGCGCTAGGGCCGTCCTTGGGGGTCGCCCCTTCCGGCATATGGATGTGCGTGTCACGCTTCTCATGGAAGTCCAGGGGGATCCCCAGACTCTTCGCCCGGCTGCGAACAACGGTCAAGGCCGCGGTGATCGATTCGACCATCACGTCACCCAGGGAACCGGTCTTGATCAACTGGCCCTTGCCCGGCACGACGGCCGCTTCGATGGTAAGCAGTTCGCCACCCACCTGAGTCCACGCCAGCCCGGTCACCTGACCGATCTGATCCTGCTGCTCGGCCAGGCCATAGCGGAATTTGCGCACGCCCAGGAAGTGCTCCAGCATGTCTGCGGTGACCTTCACCGAGAAGCGTTTTTCCAGCGCATGCTCCTTGACCGCCTTGCGGCAGACCTTGGCAATCTGGCGCTCCAGCCCACGCACACCGGCTTCACGGGTGTAGTAGCGGATGATGTCGCGGATCGCTTCCGCGTCAAACTCCAGCTCGCCTTTCTTCAGGCCGTTGGCCGTAATCTGCTTCGGCGAAAGGTATTTGACGGCGATGTTGATCTTCTCGTCTTCGGTGTAGCCCGGCAGACGGATCACTTCCATCCGGTCCAGCAACGCTGGCGGGATGTTCATCGAGTTCGAGGTGCACAGGAACATCACATCGGACAGGTCGTAATCGACTTCCAGATAGTGATCGTTGAAGTTGTGGTTCTGCTCAGGATCGAGCACTTCCAGCAACGCCGATGCCGGATCGCCACGCATGTCGCTGCCCATCTTGTCGATTTCGTCGAGCAGGAACAGCGGGTTGCGGACACCCACCTTTGTCATCTTTTGAATCAATCTTCCTGGCATCGAACCAATGTAAGTACGGCGATGACCACGAATTTCCGCTTCATCACGCACGCCACCGAGGGCCATGCGCACGAATTTGCGGTTGGTGGCGTGAGCGATCGACTCCGCCAGGGATGTTTTACCCACACCTGGAGGACCGACCAGGCACAACACCGGACCACGGATTTTCTTCACGCGCTTTTGCACGGCGAGGTATTCGAGGATGCGTTCCTTGACCTCTTCCAGGCCATAGTGGTCGGCGTCCAGAATGTCTTCTGCACGCGCCAGGTCCAGGCGCACCTTGCTCTGGGCCTTCCACGGCACTTGAACCAGCCAATCGATGTACGAACGCACCACGGTCGCTTCCGCGGACATCGGCGACATCTGCTTGAGCTTGTTCAGCTCGGCCGTTGCCTTGGCCAGCGCGTCTTTCGGCAGGCCGGCGGCGTCGATACGCTTTTTCAGCTCTTCGACTTCGTTGTGACCTTCGTCGCTGTCGCCGAGCTCTTTCTGAATGGCCTTCATTTGCTCATTCAGGTAGTACTCGCGCTGACTGCGCTCCATTTGTTTTTTGACGCGGCCACGAATGCGTTTTTCGACTTGCAGCAGATCGATCTCGGCATCCAGCAGCGCCAGGACGTGCTCGACCCGGGCCGACAAGTCGATGATTTCGAGGATTTCCTGCTTCTGTTCGATCTTCAGGGCCATGTGCGCGGCCATGGTGTCTACCAGGCGGCCCGGCTCATCGATGCTGTTGAGCGACGACAGGACTTCAGCCGGGACTTTCTTGCCCAACTGCACATATTGTTCGAACTGGGACAGCAGGCTGCGAACGAACACTTCCGACTCGCGTTCCGGCGCTTCAACTTCGTCGATCAGGGAGACTTCGGCACGGCAGTGGCCATCCACTTCGCTGAAGCGCTCGACAGCGCCCCGTTGCTCACCTTCGACCAGAACCTTGACCGTTCCGTCAGGCAGCTTCAGCAACTGCAGAACAGTGGCAATCGTACCCACGCGGTACAGGGCATCCTCACCGGGATCGTCGTCAGCCGGGTTTCTCTGGGCCAGCAGAAGAATCTGCTTGTCACCCGTCATCGCAGCCTCGAGGGCTTCGATGGATTTCTCGCGCCCCACGAACAGCGGGATAACCATGTGCGGATAAACCACGACATCACGCAATGGCAGGAGAGGCAATTCGATGGTTGTCTTCATGATTTCGCCTCTACGGCGGCCGTAAGGCCGTAAACAGATGGAAGTAAGCTTGAAACCAAGATGGGGGCTGCTTTGGAAAAAAACAAGCGGATAAAAGTACGACTTAAAAGATTGCAACCGATGGCAGCGTTTGTGATGGTCCGGACACACCCGGAAAATCAGATTGGCTGTCAGTTCGCCTTCGCTGGCAGGCCAGCTTCCACAAAAGCAAAGGGGCCCGAAGGCCCCTTCTTTATTCAAGCTGCGTGACACTTAAGCGTCTGGCGCGGCCTTGGCGGTCGGCTCACTGTTCTCGTAGATATACAGTGGCTTGGACTTGCCCTCTATCACGCTTTCATCGATCACTACTTTGCTCACCTCGGACTGCGAGGGGATTTCATACATAGTGTCGAGCAATACACCTTCGAGAATCGAACGCAGGCCACGGGCACCGGTTTTACGCTCCAGGGCACGCTTGGCGACCGATTTCAGAGCGTCGGTCCGGAATTCCAGATCCACGCCTTCCATCTCGAACAGCTTGGCATACTGCTTGGTCAGGGCATTTTTCGGCTCGGTGAGGATCTGCATCAGTGCAGCCTCGTCAAGCTCGTCGAGCGTGGCAAGTACCGGCAGACGACCGACGAATTCCGGGATCAGACCGAACTTGACCAAATCGTCAGGCTCGACTTCACGCAGGGATTCACCGACTTTCTTGCCTTCTTCCTTGCTGCGCACTTCTGCGTTGAAACCGATGCCACCCTTGGTGGAACGGTTTTGAATGACCTTCTCAAGACCCGAGAACGCGCCACCGCAGATGAACAGGATGTTACGGGTGTCGACCTGCAGGAATTCCTGCTGCGGATGCTTGCGACCACCTTGCGGTGGAACGGAAGCGACCGTGCCTTCGATCAACTTGAGCAGGGCCTGCTGCACGCCTTCACCGGAAACGTCCCGGGTGATCGACGGGTTGTCAGACTTGCGCGAAATCTTGTCGATTTCATCGATGTAGACAATGCCCATCTGGGCCTTTTCCACGTCGTAATCGCACTTCTGCAACAGCTTCTGAATGATGTTCTCGACATCTTCACCCACATAACCCGCCTCGGTGAGGGTGGTTGCGTCGGCGATGGTGAACGGAACGTTCAGCAAGCGGGCCAGGGTTTCGGCAAGCAGGGTCTTACCCGAGCCTGTCGGGCCGATCAGCAGGATGTTGCTCTTGCCGAGTTCGACGTCGTCATTTTTTTTGTCACGCTGATTCAGGCGCTTGTAGTGGTTGTACACCGCTACGGCCAGAACCTTTTTCGCACGCTCCTGACCAATCACATACTGATCAAGGATGCCGCTGATTTCTTTAGGCGAAGGCAATTTATGCGCACTGCTTTCGGCCTGTGCTTCCTGCACCTCCTCGCGGATGATGTCATTGCACAGGTCGACGCACTCGTCGCAGATAAAGACCGAGGGGCCGGCAATCAATTTGCGTACTTCATGCTGGCTTTTGCCACAGAAGGAGCAATAGAGCAGCTTGCCGTTGTCCTCGCCGTTGCGGGTGTCAGTCATTCGTTCGATCCAAATCCGATAGGCTTGCAACACAAGATGAAGGCTATTGCGGGCTTTTTCAAGCCCGCAGGTGTCGGACCCGCCGACCAACCTTATTTTGAGCTGCTTATTTTAAGCAGGACGCTGGCTGATCACTTCATCGATCAAACCGTACTCACGCGCGGCGTCTGCACTCATGAAGTTGTCGCGGTTGGTATCGCGCTCGATTTCTTCGAGAGTGCGCCCGCTGTGCTTGGCCATCAGCGTGTTGAGACGCTCGCGAATGAAGAGGATTTCCTTGGCATGGATTTCGATATCCGAGGCCTGGCCCTGGAAACCGCCCAGTGGCTGGTGAATCATCACACGCGAGTTCGGCAGGCAGTAACGCTTGCCTTGTGCACCGGCCGTCAGCAGGAACGCGCCCATGCTGCACGCCTGACCGATACAGGTGGTCGACACGTTGGGTTTGATGAACTGCATGGTGTCGTAGATCGACATGCCTGCAGTCACCGAACCGCCCGGGGAGTTGATATAGAGATGGATGTCCTTGTCCGGGTTTTCCGCTTCAAGGAACAGCAATTGCGCACAGATCAGGTTGGCCATGTAGTCCTCTACCGGACCAACCAGAAAGATCACCCGCTCCTTGAGGAGACGCGAGTAGATGTCGTAGGCGCGCTCGCCACGAGCGGACTGCTCGACAACCATCGGGACCAGGCCGCCTGCGGCCTGGATATCAGAGTTCTGCTGAATATACGAATTACGGAACATGCTCTGCAGTCACTCCCAAATAGTTATGTCTTGAATACGCATAAGCCAGCTCGAAGGCTGGCTTATGGTGTTTGCTTCTTATCGCAAAAGTGATCAGTCGGCTTGTGGTGCTTCTACCGGCTTGACCGCTTCTTCGTAAGAGACCGATTTGTCGGTCACGCTAGCTTTCTGCAGAACAGTATCCACAACTTGCTCTTCCAGCACAACCGAGCGAACTTCGTTCAGTTGCTGGTCGTTCTTGTAGTACCAGGACACAACTTGCTCAGGCTCCTGGTAGGCCGAAGCCATTTCCTGAATCATCTCGCGAACGCGGGTTTCGTCAGGCTTGAGGTCGAATTGCTTGACCACTTCAGCCACGATCAGACCCAGCACTACGCGGCGCTTGGCTTGCTCTTCGAACAGTTCGGCCGGCAGTTGGTCAGGCTTGATGTTGCCGCCGAACTGCTGAACAGCCTGCACGCGCAGACGGTCAACTTCGTTGGACAGCAGGGCCTTTGGCACTTCGATCGGGTTGGTGGCCAGCAGACCGTCCATTACCTGGTTCTTGACCTTGGATTTGATCGCCTGACGCAGCTCACGCTCCATGTTCTTGCGAACTTCGGCGCGGAAGCCTTCCAGACCGGTTTCCTTGATGCCGAATTGAGCGAAGAATTCTTCGGTCAGTTCTGGCAGTTTTGGCTCGGAAACGGTATTGACGGTCACGGTGAACTCGGCGGCTTTGCCAGCCAGGTCCAGGTTCTGATAGTCCTCTGGGAAAGTCAGGCTCAGAACGCGTTCTTCACCGGCTTTTGCGCCAACCAGGCCATCTTCGAAACCAGGGATCATGCGGCCGGAACCCAGAACCAGCTGGGTACCTTTGGCGGAACCGCCGGCGAACACTTCACCGTCGACCTTGCCGACGAAATCGATGTTCAACTGGTCTTCGTTCTGGGCAGCACGATCGGCCACTTCGAAACGGGTGTTCTGCTTGCGCAGGATGTCCAGCATCTTGTCCAGATCGGCGTCAGTCACGTCAGCGCTCAGGCGCTCTACGGTGATACCTTCGAAACCGGCAACGGTGAATTCAGGGAACACTTCGAATACGGCTACGTATTCCAGGTCCTTGCCCGCTTCCAGGGATTTTGGCTCGATCGAAGGCTGACCAGCCGGGTTCAGCTTCTGCTCAACCACAGCTTCGTAGAAGGAAGACTGGATCACGTCGCCTACAGCTTCCTGGCGAGCGTCAGCACCGAAACGGCGCTTGATTTCGCTCATTGGCACTTTGCCTGGACGGAAGCCAGCAATCTTGGCCTTTTGGGCGGTCTGCTGCAGACGCTTGTTGACCTGGCTCTCGATGCGCTCAGCCGGCACGGTGACGCTCATGCGGCGCTCAAGAGCAGTAGTATTTTCAACAGAAACTTGCATGGATATTCCTCGTTGCACAGACGTTAGCCGGCCGTTTCCGACCCCAGAATCAAGGGCATGCATTCTAGTGGGTCAAACTCAAGAAGTCACCCTACTGAAAACGGGTAAAAACGCAGCAGGCAATTTATAGGTGCGAATGCACGAATGCACCTCGCCCCGATGGCAAATACAACCAATCACGCCAGGGCTCTGCGCCAACCTTTCCCTATATAGAGAAGGCAGCCAATCATCTCCCTGACAGCCGATCTCGCAAGCAAGGCCGGCGGGCAGGACTGCATCATCGAGAAACATAAATACGACGAAACACCCTGCCCCTGCGACCCGGAACCTGCGGCCACTGAAACAAAAAAGGCGCCAGACTTTTCAATCTGGCGCCTTTCGAAATATGGGGTGGACGATGGGGATCGAACCCACGACAACGGGAGTCACAATCCCGTGCTCTACCAACTGAGCTACGCCCACCATATTGCCTGTTAAAGAAGCCAAACAAACTTCTTTATCAAGCTCCAGCCAGGCCAAATGCCTGAGTGAAGCTTTAATTGGTGCGGATGAAGAGACTCGAACTCTTACGCCTCGCGGCGCTGGAACCTAAATCCAGTGTGTCTACCAATTCCACCACATCCGCGGGTGAAGCTTTTAAAGCAAAGGCGCCAGACTGTTAATCTGGCGCCTTTCGAAATATGGGGTGGACGATGGGGATCGAACCCACGACAACGGGAGTCACAATCCCGTGCTCTACCAACTGAGCTACGCCCACCATATCGCGCTACTTGTGCCAAAGCTGCCTAATGGCGCACCCGGCAGGACTCGAACCTGCGACCATCCGCTTAGAAGGCGGATGCTCTATCCAGCTGAGCTACGGGCGCCTTGTTAGCTGTAACCTTGGAGGACTACAAACTAAGTGCTTTCCAGTCTCGCAGAATCGTAATCCCGCTCAACCTTCCTAACCAGTGCTAGGCTGTGCCCGACAAGTGCGACGAATAGTATAGAGCCACCCGAAGGTCGTCAAATCCTTTTTAAAAAAAATTCATTTAATTAAAGGAGTTAGGGGAATTTGCAGACCAAGCGCCTTTGCCCTCACCGCATGACATGCGAGAATGCGTTCTCTTTTTTTCCCCTCTCGATGGTTAATCACGCGCAATGACTGCACAACTTATCGACGGCAAATCGATCGCCGCCAGCCTGCGCCAGCAGATCGCCCAACGTGTCACCGAGCGTCGCCAGCAAGGCCTGCGCACGCCCGGCCTTGCGGTGATCCTGGTCGGCAGCGATCCTGCCTCTCAGGTTTATGTCTCGCACAAGCGTAAAGACTGTGAAGAGGTCGGCTTTCTATCCCAAGCCTATGACCTGCCTTCGGAAACCACTCAAGAAGCGCTGACCGAGCTGATCGATCGCCTGAACGACGATCCTGCAATCGACGGCGTCCTGCTTCAGCTTCCGCTTCCCGAGCACCTGGACGCCTCCAGGCTGCTGGAACGCATTCGTCCGGATAAAGACGTCGACGGTTTCCATCCTTATAACGTCGGCCGCCTGGCCCAGCGAATCCCGCTGCTGCGCCCATGCACCCCCAAAGGCATCATGACCCTGCTGGAAAGCACTGGTGTCGACCTTTACGGGATGGATGCCGTTGTCGTCGGCGCATCCAATATCGTTGGCCGCCCAATGGCCATGGAATTGCTGCTGGCCGGTTGCACCGTGACGGTCACCCACCGCTTTACCAAGGACCTGGCCGGCCATGTCGGCCGTGCGGACCTGGTCGTCGTCGCTGCCGGCAAGCCGGGCCTGGTCAAGGGCGAATGGATCAAGGAAGGCGCGATCGTGATCGATGTCGGCATCAACCGCCAGGACGATGGCAAGCTGGTCGGTGACGTGATCTACGAAACCGCCCTGCCCCGCGCCGGCTGGATCACTCCGGTACCGGGCGGTGTCGGCCCGATGACCCGAGCCTGCCTGCTGGAAAACACCCTGTACGCTGCTGAAACCCTGCACAGCTGAGTTTCAACGCGCACGCGTTCAGCGTGACAAGGAACCCCGCCCTGGCGGGGTTTTTTTTGCCCGCGAAAAACACCGACCGCCTGCCGGAAAATGACTTTCTTTTCATGTTTCTCAGGACTTTCACCTGTTACTTGATCAACCATCGACAGTTATTCAGCCATACTCCAGAATGTCGCGCTTTTTACGAAATAGCCCGTTACAAAACGGCTTATCAACACCTTACGAGTCTGCCAGCGTGAAAATCCGTCTTTCCATCCTGAGCCTATTTTTTGCAGTTACAGGGACTTTCATCACGCCAATCGCCAGCGCTGGCGAAACCACGGCAGCGCCTCGAGACACCTCGCAACTCAAGCTCGCCTCCGGCAGCTCTTTACTGCTGGATATGCAGACCAACAAAGTCATCTATGCCAGCAATCCGGACGTCGTCGTTCCCATCGCGTCCGTCAGCAAATTGATGACCGGCCTGGTCGTGGTTGAAGCCCGGCAAAACATGGATGAATACATCAACATCAACATCAGCGACACACCGGAAATGAAAGGTGTGTACTCCCGGGTCAAGCTCAAGAGCGAACTGCCGCGCCGGGAAATGCTGCTGATTGCCCTGATGTCATCTGAAAACCGGGCCGCGGCAAGCCTGGCCCACCACTATCCGGGTGGCTATGCCGCGTTCATTGCTGCAATGAACGCCAAGGCCCGGGCCTTGGGCATGACCAATACCCATTTCGTCGAACCGACAGGGCTCTCGCCGCGCAACGTTTCGACAGCTCGCGATTTGAGCAAACTGTTGATCGCCGCGCACAAGTACCCGCTGCTGACCGAACTGAGCACAACCAAGGAAAAGACCGTTTCGTTTCGCAAACCGAACTACAGCCTGGGTTTCCGCAACACCGACCATTTGGTGCGCAAGCAGGACTGGGACATCCAGCTGACAAAAACCGGTTTCACCAACGAAGCAGGTCACTGCCTGGTGCTGGTGACCCGAATGGGTAACCGTCCGGTGGCCTTGGTGATCCTTGACGCTTATGGCAAGTACACCCATTTTGCCGATGCCACGCGCATGCGTAATTGGGTAGAGAGCGGAAAAAGTGCTGACGTGCCTTCCGTCGCCTTGCAGTACAAGGCAGACAAGAACCTCAAGCAGCGCCAGAGCGGCGTGGTTGAAGCGTCGAAGTAACCAAGCGGCAGCGCACGAAAAGCCCCGATCATTCGGGGCTTTTTTTCGCCGGATCTTCAGTCGTTGGGCAGCGGCATCTGGTCGTCATCCGGGATGCCGTCACCAGTACTTGGATCTCTCCAACCCTTCGGCTTTTCAGTGGGCACCACCGTTGGCCGCGCCAGGGGATCGCGCAACGGGCTGTCGGGATCCATCACCGGATCGGTGCTTTGCTCGGGGGTTGTAGGGACAGTTTCCGGACGTTTGTCGTCGAAACTGGAATCAGTAGACATACGCACCTCCATTGGACCTAAGGCTTCAGGTCACCCAGTGGATCATAGGGCTTGGCCGGAGCCTTGGGGTTGTCACCCGGCTTCACGTCCCTCGGTGCCTTGGCAGGCCCGATCGGGTCGACCTGAGGATCGGCAAGGTCCGGGGAGTCGGGATCGAAACCCAGCTCATCACCAGACGAATGTTCAGACGAGTGCGGACCGACGGGCGTTTTGGAATGAGCCATGGGTACCTCCTGATATGGACCCGAAGCAATGTTCCGGCCCCTTAAGATCAGAGACTGGCCATGGGCAATGGTGCCCGGCGGGTGACCAACGGACTTACTGGCTGGCCAAGGCTTTTTTCGCCCTGGCGGCGGCCTGTTCCTGACCGGCCTGGGCCAGATCGTTGGCGGCGTTGAGCCAACGCTGCTGATCGACCTGGGCCGGGATTTGGCTCGGATTCTGGATCAGCACCGCCCAACCACCGGCATCCTTGAACGCCGACTCGAAGGAACTGAAGCTCATCAGTTCGCGGCGGTTCATCCCGGCCCGCACCAGGACCGTCTGCTTCTGGCGGTTGTAGCCGGCCAGAATGGCGTAACGCGGTTCGGCCCACATGGCCGAGCCTTCGGTAAAGCGCACCATCACCGGATAACCGGCGGCAACTTGGGTCAACAGGGCGGCAAGGTTGCTATCGAGGGGGTAAACGACCATCCCGTACTCGCGGGCCAGGTTCTGCATGTTCTGTTGTAACTGGGCTTCGCCTCCCGGCAAATGCAGGGGTTTGTCGAGCAGTCCCGGGGTAATCACGATGCCCTGCTGGGACAGCATGCTGGCCAGCACCTGCGGCCCGCTTTGATACGCATCGCCCCGGTAGAACCGGCCGCTGAGTTCGACTCGTTCCGGCAGGCGCTTGATCTCGGGCGCAACGCTCCCGGCACAGCCCGCCAGGCTTGCCACGCAACCGGCGATCAGCATGGTCGACAAAATTCGAGAAAATACCCGCACCATCATCTCTCTCTTGTTCAGGTTCAGACGCCAGGCAATCCCATTCCCGGCTTGGGCGTCGATCATAGGTCGCCGCGCCGCTACGGTATAGCTCTAAACGGTAGCGGAGTGCATTCGATAGAGCGAACTGGTTGGTGACAGACGACTTTCGGTCAATAGCCTGAAATGCAGCAACGGCTAGACTGTTCACTGAAGAGACGACAGCGAAGCGTGAGTGCCCATAGAAGGGCAAAGAGGAGGCACAGATGAGCCTGACCATGATCATTGTAATGTTGGTTTGCGGCTGGCTGGCGGTAGCTGCCGCCATGCTGTGGGGCGTGCTGCGCATCACTCGCCGCCACCATTATCCTGTCCAGCCGGCTCCTGCGCCGGAAGCGGACAAGACGCCGAACCAACACGCCAACGCTCACTGACCACACCACACCTTTACCCGAGACCAACAAAAACGGCCGCCTGCACTCCTTCGAGTTCAGGCGGCCGTTTCGTTCAGCGTGGGTCAGGCCTCGGTGGCTGCCCGCTTTTCCCTGGACCGACGGGACATCATGTTCAACACCTCGATCGCAGCCGAGAATGCCATGGCCGCATAGACGTAGCCTTTCGGTACATGGGCACCGAAGCCTTCGGCGATCAGTGTCATGCCAATCATGATCAGGAAGCCCAGGGCCAGCATCACCACCGTCGGGTTGTCGTTGATGAACTTGGCCAGCGGATCAGCCGCCAGCAACATCACCAGTACCGACACCACCACCGCGATGACCATGATCGGCAAATGCTCGGTCATGCCGACAGCGGTAATGATGCTGTCGATGGAGAACACCATGTCCAGCATCAGGATCTGACCGATCGCGGCAGCAAAGCCCAGGGTCACGGTCGAGGTCGCCGATTTCGGATCTTCCGGTGCCGGGTCCATGCTGTGATGGATCTCGGTGGTCGCCTTCCACAACAGGAACAGGCCACCGGCAATCAGGATCATGTCTTTCCATGAGAACGCGTGGCCGAGAATCTCGATCACCGGATTGGTCAACTGGACGATGAACGCAATGGTGCTCAGCAAGCCCAGGCGCAGGATCAACGCCATGCCGATACCGATGCGTCGTGCCCGCTGGCGATTGTGCAAGGGCAGCTTGTTGGTCAGGATCGAGATGAAGATCAGGTTATCGATGCCGAGCACGATCTCCATCACAATCAGGGTGGCAAGGGCGACCCAGGCGGTGGGGCTGGCGGCAAGTTGTAAAAGGTAGTCCATGGGTCAGTCCTGACTCGTTGTAATACGGTTTAGATTTCCTGGGAGGAAGATTCGGTTTTTTCCGATTCTTTTTCCGATGATTCTTTTTTACTGATCAACCCGCTGGTGGCGTCACTGAGCGCCTGTTCGGCGGCCTTGTGGGTATCGTCAATCACCTGTTTGGCGCTTTCGGCAGCCTTGCCCATCAATTGTTGCGCGCTTTTCTCGGCCTGGTCGCAACCGGCCAGTACCAGTAAAGACGTAATCAGCAGTGCCGTGGCTTTAAGCTTCATGATGCTTTCCTCGATAGAACGAACGGGACCTAAACGATGGCCCGTTGATAGCGATGCATTCTAGGGAAGCAAACACTTCAGGAAAATTCGTATTTTTAGCGGTTATACTTCGACTTTTACGAAGTGTTAGACGCCATGCTCAATTATCGGCAATTGCATTACTTCTGGGTGGTGGCCAAGACCGGCAGCATCGTGCGCGCCTGTGAGCAGCTCAATCTCACGCCACAAACCATCAGCGGGCAGATTTCATTGCTGGAACAGACCTTTGGCATCGAGTTGTTCCGGCGCGTCGGACGGCAACTGGAACTCACCGAGGCCGGCCGCCAGGCCCTGCCCTACGCCGAACAAATGTTCCAACTCGGTGGCGAACTGGAACTGATGCTGCGGGCACAACCCAATGAACAGCAGATCCTGTTTCGTGTCGGTGTGGCCGACGTGGTGCCCAAGTCCATCGTCTATCGCCTGATCGCACCGACCATGGAGCTGAGCGAACCGCTGCGCATCACGTGCCGCGAAGACAAGCTTGAACGTTTGTTGGCCGACCTGGCGATCCAGCGCCTGGACCTGGTGATCTCCGACAGCCCGATGCCATCACACTTGGACATCAAGGGCTACAGCCAGAAACTCGGTGAGTGCGGGATCAGCTTCTTCGCCACCCCGGAACTGGCGGCCCGTTACGGCCGGGACTTTCCGCGCAACCTGCACGGTGCGCCGCTGCTGATTCCCGGGCCGGAAACCGTGGTGCGCAGCCGCTTGCAACGCTGGTTTGCCGAGCAGCAGATCCAGCCGCAAATCGTTGGCGAGTTCGACGACAGCGCGTTGATGCAGGCTTTCGGGCAATCCGGTAGCGGGATCTTCATCGGCCCGAGCGTGATTGCCGATGAAGTGCAACGCCAATGCGGCGTGGAGGTGATTGGCCAGACCGACGCGGTGAGCGAGTCGTTCTATGCCATCTCAGTGGAACGCAAGGTCAAGCACCCCGGCATTGTCGCCATTACCGAAGGTGCCCGACGCGAGCTGTTTACAGCGCTGTGACCTCTTCGCGGGGCTTGAAGGTCATCAGGGCGATGGCCAGCAGGATCGACGCCAGAATGAAAGCGGCGGCGGCGAAGCCAAGGCCTTGCAGACCGACGCTGTCGATCACCCGACCACCGATCATCGCCCCCAGACCGATACCGAGGTTGGCCCCGGCGATGTTCAGCGACGCGGCGAAAGCCGGCGCTTCGGGCGCCGCTTTCATCAGGCGCACATGGCTGACCAGGAACAACGCCGCCTGGGTCACGCCCCAGATGCCCATCGCCGCCGCCAGGCCGAGGGGCGAATGGATGTTCGGCACCAGCGCCACCAGGCCGGCGATCATGAACGCACAGAACATCATCGACGCCATCAACGGGTGACGATCCACCGCACGGCCACCCAGGGAGTTGCCGATCAGCCCGACCGCGCCGAAGCCCATCAGGCACCAGCCGACCACGGTGCCGTTGAAGCCTGCCAGGCGCTCAAGAATGTCCGCCAGATAGGTGTACGCGGTGAACATGCCGCTGAACACAATCACAGACAGCAGCACGTGACCGAGCATCAGCGGGCTGCGCAGGATCTTGAACTGCGAGCGAAAACTCACCTGATGCTGGTGCAGGTTGGTCCTGGGCAGATAGATAAACAGCAGCAACGCCTTGGCAAAGGCGATGACCGCCAGAATCGCGAAGGCACTGCGCCAGCCGAACGCATCGGAAATCAGCGTGCCCACGGGAATGCCAAACACCGTGGCGCAAACGATGCCGAAACCGATCTTGGCAATGGCGCGCCCGGCGTAATCCGGCCCGACGATATCCACCGCCGTTTCGCTGGCCAAGGCCCAGAACACCGGCAGCCCCAGTGCCGGGATCAAACGGGCAAACGCCATCACCCAGATATTCGGCGCCAGCGCTGCGAGCGTGTTGGCCAAGCCAAACATGATCAGCACCGAGATGAACAGCTTGCGCCGCTCGAAGCGGGCGAAATACGCCGTCAGGAACGGCCCGAACGCGGCCACGGTGAAAGCGAACAGGGTCACCAGCAAACCGGCCTGGGGGATGCTGACCTCCAGGTCCCGGGCGATGGCCGGCAACAGGCCGACGATGATGAACTCCGTGGTCAGCACCGTGAAGCCGGCGGCGGACAACAGAAGAATGGGCAACAGCATGCAAAACTCCAGAAAACGAAAACACCAGCGATAGCCCGAAGGCCCACTGGCAGAGATGAAAATGAGGATGGCGAATCTTAACAGAGTGTTTTCGGATGCGGTTGCACGAACCTGCAATTCGCGTTGAATGCCAGGGTGGCAGTTCGTCACAGGCCTGAAAGATCGTTCCTGCGCTGTGATAAAGTCCGCGCCCTTTGTGGCGAGGGAGCTTGCTCCCTCGCCACAGGAATCAGCGCTGGCATTAGCGCCGTGTTCCCCTCTCGGTTTCCCGTCTGCGGCCTGCCCTGCTTGTTGCTGCAACTGCGGTGAAACCTCGCACTTATAAAAAATCAGAGATGCCGTTTTATGACTGCTTCATCCCCTTCTCTATTGCAACGCCTTAAACGCTTGAGCCTGGTCACACAGATCGTGATCGGCCTGATCGCCGGTATTGCCCTGGCACTGATTGCCCCCGACCTGGCCAAGTCCACGGCGTTCATCGGCAAAGTGTTTGTCTCGGCACTGAAAGCCGTCGCGCCAATTCTTGTGTTCGTGCTGGTCATGGCGTCGATTGCCAACCACAAGCACGGCCAGGAAACCCATATCCGGCCGATTCTGTTCCTGTATCTGCTGGGCACTTTCGCCGCCGCCGTGGTCGCGGTGGTTGCCAGCATGACGTTCCCTTCGAGCCTGGTGCTGTCGACCCAGGACGTCGCGGTCACTGCGCCAGGCGGGATTGGCGAAGTGCTGCAAAGCCTGTTGCTGAGCGTGGTCGATAATCCGGTCAGCGCCCTGATGAATGCCAACTTCATTGGTATTCTGGCCTGGGCCATCGGCATGGGCATTGCCATCCGCCACGCCGGCGACACCACCCGTGAAGTGCTGGGCGACCTGTCCAACGGCGTGACGGTGATTGTGCGCCTGGTGATCAGCTTCGCCCCGCTGGGCATCTTCGGCCTGGTGGCCTCGACGCTCGCCACCTCCGGTTTCGGCGCCCTGATCGGCTACGCGCACCTGCTGGCCGTACTGCTGGGCTGCATGCTGTTCGTGGCGCTGGTGATGAACCCGCTGATCGTGTTCTGGAAATTGCGTCGCAACCCGTACCCGCTGGTGCTGACCTGCCTGCGCGAAAGCGGCATCACGGCATTCTTCACCCGTAGCTCGGCGGCGAACATTCCGGTCAACCTGGAGTTGAGCAAGCGCCTGGGCCTGCACGAAGACACCTACTCGGTATCGATCCCGCTGGGCGCGACCATCAATATGGCGGGAGCTGCGATCACCATCACCGTGCTGACCCTGGCGGCCGTGCACACCCTCGGCATCGCCGTGGACATTCCCACCGCGATCCTGCTGAGCGTCGTCGCAGCCATCTGCGCCTGCGGTGCTTCGGGTGTGGCCGGTGGTTCGCTGTTGCTGATTCCACTGGCGTGCAGCCTGTTTGGCATCCCGAGCGAAATCGCCATGCAGGTGGTGGCGGTCGGTTTCATCATCGGCGTGTTGCAGGACTCGGCGGAAACCGCGCTGAACTCCTCCACCGATGTGCTGTTCACCGCGGCGGCTTGCCTGGGTGAAGAGGCAAAAGCAGAACGCCTGGCCTAACGAAGATCAAAAGATCGCAGCCTGCGGCAGCTCCTACATTGGCTCACCGTACACCCTGTAGGAGCTGCCGCAGGCTGCGATCTCTGGCTCCACCAACGAAAAAGCCCGCCAAGGTGCAAACCTTGGCGGGCTTTTTTGTACCTGGACGGTTTAGAACGCGCCCATGTAGTCGCGCTTGCCCACTTCCACGCCGTTGTGGCGCAGCAGTGCGTAAGTGGTGGTGACGTGGAAGAAGAACTGCGGCAGGCCGTAGGTCAGCAGGTAGGACTGGCCGCTGAAGCGCTTCTCTTTAGGCGTGCCCGGACGGGTCACGATCTCGATGCCTTCCTTGCCGTTGATCTGCTCCGGCGTGAACTCGCCGATGTAGGCCAGAACCTTGGCGATCAATGCTTGCAGCTCGGCGAAGGTGGTTTCAGTGTCGTCGTACTTCGGCAGTTCGACTTCGGCCAGACGCGAAGAAATGCCTTTGGCGAAATCAACGGCGATCTGCACCTGGCGTACCAGCGGGAACATGTCCGGGAACAGGCGCGCTTGCAGGAAGGCATTAGGGTCGATGTTTTTTTCGGTAGCGTGGGCTTCGGCCTTTTTCAGCACACCGCTGAGGGCGTTGAGCATTTGCTGGAGAACAGGGATGGAAGCGTCGTACAGGGAAATGGTCATGGCAGTCTCGTGTGATGACAGGAGGGAACGTGGGGCCGATTATAGCCACCCGCGCCCTCCCGAGACCGTTCTTTTTCAGCTGCCGTAAACCTTCGCCGCCGGAACGGCCTGAGTCATCAGCTGCGCAATCGCTTCGCCCATCTCGCCAACCGCCCAGCGGCCCTGGCGATCCAGTTGCGGACCACGGCGCCAGCCGTCGGCGATCGACAACTTGCCGCCCTCGACTTCGAACATCTGCCCGGTCACCCCGGCGGAAGCCTCGGAGCCCAGCCACACCACCAGCGGCGCGACGTTTTCCGGGGCGAAGTAATCGAAGCCTTCTTCAGGCTTTTTCATGGTGTCGGCGAACACTTGCTCGGTCATCCCGGTGCGCGCGGCCGGCGCCAGGGCATTGGCGGTGATCCCGTAGCGGCGCAGTTCAGCCGCCTGCACCAGGGTCAGCGAGGCAATACCACCCTTGGCCGCCGCATAGTTGGACTGGCCGACGGAGCCCTGCAACCCGGCGCCGGAGCTGGTGTTGATGATCCGCGCATCGACCTTGGCACCGCCCTTGGCCTGCTCGCGCCAATATTTGACGGCGTGGCTGGAAATGCAGAAATGGCCCTTCAGATGCACGGCCACCACGGCATCCCAGTCGGCTTCGCTGAGGCTGGCGAACATGCGGTCGCGGCAGATGCCGGCGTTGTTGACCACCACATTCAGGTCGCCAAAGGTTTCGATGGCCTGGCGCACAATCAGGCCCGCCGAGTCGTAGCGGGTGATGTCGTCGCTGTTGGCCACGGCGCTGCCGCCTTGCCCCAGGATTTCGCCGACCACGGCCAGCGCTGCTTCGCGGTTGATGTCGTTGACCACCACTTTCGCGCCTTCGGCGGCGAAAGCCAGCGCGTAGGCGCGGCCCAGGCCACCGCCGGCACCGGTGATGATCACCACACGGTTTTCACAGATTTTCATATTGCTCATCCTTCAAATTCATCACTCGTTGCCACAATCCCGCTCCCACAGGTTCAGTGGGCATCTTGAAATCACAGGCGTTCGATAATCGTCACGTTGGCCTGACCGCCGCCTTCGCACATGGTCTGCATGCCGTAGCGTCCACCGCTGCGTTCCAGTTCATGCAGCAAGGTGCACATCAAGCGGGTGCCGGTGGCACCCAATGGATGGCCGAGGGCAATCGCGCCGCCGTTGACGTTGGTCTGTTCATGGGGATAGCCCGTTTCTTTCAACCAGGCCATGGCCACCGAGGCGAAGGCTTCGTTGATCTCTACGCGGTCGATGTCTTCCAGCTTCATGCCGGCACGCTTGAGTGCGTAAGCGGTAGCCGGGATCGGCGCGGTGAGCATCCAGATCGGGTCTTCGGCGCGCACGCTCAGGTGATGGATGCGAGCCCGTGGTGTCAGGCCGTAACGTTTGAGCGCCGCCTCCGAAACGATCAGCATCGCACTGGCCGCATCACAGGTCTGGCTCGACACCGCGGCGGTCACCCGGTCGCAGCCGAACAGGAACTCCAGCTCGGCCATTTTTTCCAGGCTGGTCTGGCGTGGCGTTTCGTCATGCAGCACACCGGCCAGTGGCACGATCTCGCGATTGAAGCGGCCTTGCTCGATGGCCTGCAAGGCACGTCGATGGGACTCCAGCGAATAGGCTTCAAGCTGCGCCCGGGACAGGTCCCACTTTTGCGCGATCATCTGCGCCGAACGGAACTGCGTTGGCGGTTGCGCGCCATAGCGCCGCACCCAGCCTTCGGAACCGCTGAACGGATCGGTGAAGCCCAAGGGTTCGGCGGCGATCATCGCCGAGGAAATCGGGATCTGGGTCATGGTCTGCACGCCACCGGCGACGACCACATCCTGGGTACCGCTCATCACCGCCTGGGCGGCGAAGTGCACCGCTTGCTGGGACGAACCGCACTGGCGATCGATGGTGGTGCCCGGCACCGCTTGCGACAGGCCGGCCGCCAGCCAACTGGTACGGGCGATGTCACCGGCCAGCGGGCCGATGGTGTCGACACAGCCGAAGATCACGTCGTCGTAATCCTCGTCGGGAATGGCGTTGCGCCCGACCAGCGCACGCAATACGTGGGCGCCCAGGTCGGCGGCGTGGATCTGGCTCAGACCACCCTTGCGCCGCCCGGTGGGCGTGCGCAGGGCGTCGACGATATAAGCTTCAGGCATGGTGTATCCCACAATAAAAGTTGAAGTCAGGCGCCGATAACCTGTGGGAGCGGGCTTGCTCGCGAATGCGTCAGTTCAGTCGACAAAAATGTTGAATGTGCTGCCGCCTTCGCGAGCAAGCCCGCTCCCACAGGGGATTTCGTCACCCTTACTGACGAGTCAGAAACGTACTGCCCGCACCCAGCGCGGGTGTGCCGTCAAACAGCGCCGCGCGAATCCGCCCTTTGTGCAGGCCGCGATCACCCCAGACCTTGTCCAGCACCCAGGCGCGTTTCATGAACAGGTGCAAATCCACTTCCCAGGTGTACCCCATGGCACCGTGAGCCTGGATGGTGTTTTTCGCCGCGAGCATGGCCGCTTCTGCGGTCGCCAATTTGGCGTGGGACACGAATACGTCCTGCTCCGGTTGTTGTTCGGCGATGGCATAAGCGGCGCGGTACAGCGGGCCCTTGGCGAACTCGATATGCACCGCGACGTTGGCCATCAGATGCTTGACCGCCTGGAACGAACCCACCGGTTTGCCGAACTGCTTGCGCTCGAAGGTGTAGTCCACCGCCAGGTCGACCATGCGTTTGGCCAGCCCGAGCAATTGCGCGGCACTGGCGAGGGCGCCACGGTTGAAGGCGGCTGCCCACAGGCGTCGGCCCTGTTCACCACTGGCCACACAAGTGGCGGGGGTTGGCGTCCACTCGACCTGAAACAACTGACGGCTCGGATCGACCGACTCGTTGCGGGTCAAGCGCACGGCATCACGCTCCAGGGCGTGCACTTCGTCGCCATTGGCCAGCAGCAGCAGATCAGCAACGTGGGCATCACTGACCAGCGGGTTACCTGGCTCGGAAACCGCGAGACGTGCACGGCCCTCGGCCACTTGCGACAGCCATTTTTGTTTGAGCGACGCGTGTTGCTCATCCAGGGCGGCAAGCAACGGCACGCCGATCAGCATGGTGTCCACCAACGGTTCTGGCAGCCCGGCATAACCGCATTCCTGGGCGATCAGCACGAAGTCCAGCTCATTCATGCCCATGCCGTCCTGCGCCTCGGGGACGGTCAGGGCGGTCAGGCCGAGTTCCACCAGTTGTGCCCAGAGCTGATCACTGCGCCCGTTGTCGCTCTGCCACAGTTCGCGGATGCGTTCCGGGGTGACTTCGTTGATCAGAAAGCTGCGGACGTTGTCCTGAAACAGCAGTTGGTCGCGGCTGAAACTAAAGTCCATGGTCTATTCCTCAGGCACGCGGCATGCCGAGCATGCGTTCGGCAATGATGTTGCGCTGGATCTCGTTGGTGCCGGCGTAGATCGGACCGGCCTGGGCAAACAGGAAACCTTCCAGCCAATGGCCGACGTCACCGGCGGCCGGTGCATGCGGCAGCAGTTCGCCGCGCAGGCCGAGAATGCTCATGGCGGTGTCGTGCATGCGCTGGTCGAGTTCGGACCAGAAGATCTTGTTGGTCGACGACTCCGGCCCGATCTTGCCGCCCTGCACCAGTTGCGAGGCGGTCATGTAGGTGCTCAGGGTGTAGGCCTCGGCATCGAGCCAGGCACGCATCACCGCTTCACCGATGGCCGGGTCGCGGTCGGCCTGCTCGCGGTTGGCCAGGTACAGCTGCACCAGACGCTTGGCGGTTTCCTGGAAGCGCGCCGGTGAGCGCAGCAACAAACCCCGCTCGAAACCGGCGGTAGACATCGCCACATGCCAGCCCATGCCTTCGCCACCGAGGGCGTTCTCCACCGGCACCTTGACGTCGTCGAAGAAGATCTCGGCGAAGCCCGGCAAGCCGTTGAGCTGCGGAATCGGCCGCACGGTGATCCCCGGCGTATCCAGCGGCAGCAAAATGAAGGTCAGGCCGTGATGACGCTGGGACTGCGCGTCGGTACGGAAAATACCGAACGCCCAATCGGCCCACACCGCACGGGTCGACCAGGTTTTCTGGCCGTTGATCACGTAGTGGTCGCCCACGCGTTCAGCCTTGGAACGGATCGCCGCCATGTCGGAACCGGCGCCCGGCTCGGACCAGGCCTGGGCCCAGATGTCTTCGCCAGTGGCCATGCGCGGCAGAAAACGCGCCTTTTGCTCCGGGGTGCCGTACTCCATCAGGGTCGGGCCGAGCAGGAAGATACCGTTCTGGTTGACCCGTGCCGGCGCCCCGCAACGGTAGTATTCCTCCTCGAAAATCAGCCACTCGATCAGGTCGCAACCGCGCCCGCCGAGCTCGGTCGGCCAGGTGACCATGCCCCAACGGCCTTCGTTGAGCCTGGCTTCCCACGCCCGGTGCTGGGCAAAGCCAGCCTCGGTGTCGAACGATTGCAGCGGTTCACTCGGTACATTGGTCGCCAGCCAGGTCCGTGCCTCGGCACGAAAGGCCTGCTGGGCCGGGGTATAGGTCAGGTCCATGGATATGCCTTCAGCCGTTGAATCGGGCATCGCGTTTCTCGACGAACGAGTCGCGTGCTTCCTGAGAGTCCAGTGAGCGGTAGGCTTCGAGGGTGAAGCCCTGCTCCCAGCGGTATTTGTCTTCCAGATTGCCGTCTTCGATGCCGCTCAGCGCTTCCTTGGCCAGGCTGATCATGCCGGGGCTCTTGGCGGCGATGGTGCGGGCGATCTGCAACGCGGCGTCGCGCAAGTCTTCGCGCTTGACCACCCGCTCCACCGCACCCAGGCGGTAGGCTTCGGCGGCGTCGATAGCCTCGCCGGTGAAGTACATGTGGCGGACTTTCTGCACCGGGAACAGGCGCTGCAAATGCGCACCGCCGCCCATGGCCCCGCGATCCACTTCCGGCACGCCAAAGGTGGCGCACTCGGACGCGACGATGATGTCGGCGGCGCCGCAAATGCCGATGCCGCCGCCCAGCACGAAACCGTGCACGGCGACGATCACCGGTTTCGGGTTGCGGTGGATGGCCTTGAAGCTGTCGTAGTTGCCCTTGTTCACCGCGACGATCAGGTTACCGTCGGCGGCCAGTTCCTTGATATCGACCCCGGCGCAGAAGCCGCGACCTTCGGCACGGATCACGATCACCCGCACGTCGCTGTCGCGGCCCAGGCCCTCGATCTCGCTGGCGATATCGGCCCAGCCCTGACTGCTGAAGGCATTGACCGGTGGCCGGTCGAACACCAGTTCTGCGATGCCGCTATCAATACTCACGCTAAATGGTTTCATGCCTTTCCCCTTCACGACACACGGCGGCACAGCTCGCCCAGGCGCGCTTCGGCGTCGCGGACGATCTGTTCAATCAATTGGGCGCAGCTGGGCAAGCTGTCGATGGATGCAGCGATTTGTCCGGCAGGCAACACGCCCTCGGCCGGACGCCCGTCGACCATGGCTTTCTGGATCACCATCGGCGCGTTAGCGGCCATGATGCTTTGCGCAGCGGTCAGTTCACCGGCACCGCGCATTTTCAAGGCACTGCTCAGCAACTGGGTCAGGCTCATGCCCGTGTGGCGGCGGTAGGCCAGGCCACTTTGCAACGCCAGCAACAGGCGCTTGAGACCACCGCTGTTTTCCAGCTGGTTGAGCAATTCGTTGCGGATCATCCGTTGCGGCATGCCGTCGATGGCGCGGCTGATGATGATGGCCGCCGGGTCCTTGACCGCCAGGTACCGCGCCAGGGTCGCCTGGGGCACCGGGCTGTCGGCGCACATCAAAAAACGCGTGCCCATGGCGATGCCTTCGGCACCGTAGGCCAGGGCTGACACCAGGCCCCTGCCGTCCTTGAAGCCGCCGGCCGCCACCACGGGCACCGACACGGCATTGACCACCTGATCAAGCAGCATCGAAGTAGGAACGGAACCGGTATGCCCGCCGCCCTCGCCGCCCTGTACAGTCACCGCATCGGCGCCCATTTCCACGGCTTTCTGCGCATGCTTGAGCGCGCCCACCGTGGGGATGCACACCACACCGGCATCCTTCAGGCGGCTGATCATGTGCTTGCCCGGCGAACGGCTGTAGCTGACCGCCCGGACTTTGTGGCGCAATACCAGCTCGACGATCTCGCCGGCATTGGCCTGGTACATGTGGAAGTTCACGCCGAACGGCTGGTCGGTCAGGCGCCGGGTTTCGATAATCACCGCTTCCATCTGCTGCGGTTCGATGGTCGCCCCGGCGAGAAAACCAAAGCCGCCAGCATTGCCCGTGGCCGCCACCAGTTTCGGGTCGGCGACCCAGCCCATGGCGGTCTGGATGATCGGGTAGCGGCAACCGAGCAGTTCAGTCAAACGAGTATTCAACGAGATCGCCATGCTCACGCCTCGCCCGTTTTGCGCTGGGAACTGGCCATGGCCTTGGCGTCGTAGCCGCCGAGGCGGTCGCCGGACACCAGCTCATTGTGGGCATGGGCGAAGTGATGCAGGCCGAACACCATGTCCATGGTCGCGCGCTTGCCCATCAGGTCTTCGGCGTTGTTCACCGCTTGCTTGCTCAGTTGCAGGCCCAGGCGCGGCATCTGGGCGATGCGCCCCGCGATGTCGAAGGTCTGTTGTTCCAGCTCGTCGCGAGCCACCACCCGATTGAGCATGCCCATCTGATAGGCCCGCGGCGCCGGCATGCGTTCGCCGAGGAACAGGAACTCCTTGGCGATGCGCGGATTGAGTTCATGCACGTGGGCGAAATACTCGACCCCGGGAATGCCCATGCGTACCACCGGATCGGCGAAATACGCATCCTCGCTGGCGACGATCAGGTCGCAGACCCAGGCCAGCATCAAACCACCGGCAATGCACGCGCCCTGGACCATGGCGATGGTCGGCTTGGGCATCTCGCGCCACCGACGGCACATGCCCAGATAGACTTCCTGCTCGCGGGCATAGAGAAACTCACCGCCCGGTTTGTTCACATGGTCGTACCACAGGCTGGCGCGGTCGAAGGTTTTGTCGACGTCGCGGCCCGGGGTGCCGATGTCATGCCCGGCGGAGAAATGCTTGCCGGCGCCGCGCAGCACAATGACCTTCACTTCATCGTCATCGCAGGCCCGGCGAAACGCCGCGTCCAGCGCATAGGTCATCTGCGAGTTCTGCGCATTGTGGAACTCGGGGCGGTTCATGGTGACCAGGGCCACCGCGTCGCGCACCTCGTACAGCACCACCCCGGCCTGATTGTTATCGTTATGTTCAGCCATCACTTTTCTCCGCAACGCGTTGCTCAGCGTTGGCCTGGCGGGTTGTCTTTGAGTTGCAGGGCGCGCAGGTTGTGCGGATCCAGGCGCTGGATCAGCTGCAACTGCTCGGCCGTCGGTGCCTCCGTGGTCGGGCAAACGTCCGGCACGTGCAGCTCGAAGCCGGTGTTGTCCTGGACTTGCGCCGCCGTCACGCCGGGGTGCAGCGAACGGATGCGCATCTGCCGCTGCGGGCCCTGGAAATCCAGGACGCAGAGGTCGGTGATGATCAGGCGGATGTCGATGTCGTCCAGCGACCAGCCCCGCGCCAGTCGGGCCGGGTTGTAGCCGACCGAGGCAACCATATCGACCTCGCCTTCGACGAATACCCGCCGGTTATGGCTCGGCACGCAAAACGAGTTGGCGTGGCTGATCGAGTTGCCGGGGAAACCGCGCACGCCGAGCATCTGCGCCTTGGGTTTGGCGTAGTCACCGATGCAGGAAATGTTGGCTTGACCGTAACGGTCGATCTGGGTCGGGCCGACCAACGCATGGCGCTTGCCGCCCCAGACGTTGTCGAAAATCCGCGAGAAACCCATCCAGCTGTCGCGCTTGGGCTCGTAGCCCTTGCGTGCGCCCAACGGCACCGGTTCGGCAACCATGTAGGCTTCGGAATCGGTCATCAGCAGGTTCGGGTTGCTGGTCAACATGGCCAGCGAAGCGGCCAGACGCGGGATCACGCCGATGCCGGAGGCCAATACTTCGCCGTCTTCGCGCCAGGCTTCGGAGGCCGCGCAGATCATCAACTCAGCGAGGCTGAAATCAGTAGTGCTCATCGAAAGGCTCCTTAGAAAATCGGCAATGGCAGTTCACGGATCGCAGCCAGGCCGCCGACCTTTTCCAGATACTGTTCGTGGGTGCAGTCGACGTAGTCGCGCACATAACCTTCCCAGCCATCGGCAGCCTGGACCGTGGCGTTGTAGGCTTTGAAGTGCGCAATATCGAAACCGTACAGCGGCGCGCACGACGACGGATGCGCCCCGCCCGGCACGTGGGCCACGGCGGTGGTCAGGTTGCGTTCCCAGAACACTTGATGGGCATGGGCGCTGTCCTGATGGAAATACTCGCTGTCGACCAGCTCATCGCAGGTCACGTAGCTGTGGGTCGCGGCCCGCACGAACAGGTCGTCCATGTAGTGATCCGGACCGCTGATCTGACACACGCCGCGTGCATCGGCGCGGTCGACATGCACCAGCGCCGCGTCGAGCTTGAGCGCCGGCATGGCGACCCAGTCCTTGCCATCGGCATAGGGCGAGGCGATCAACTTGATCTGACGGTTGTGGCGCAGCACGTCGGTGCCCAGGCCCACGGCGGTCGGAATGAACGGCACATTCATCGCTGCGGCGCGCAGGCCAAGCAGCAACATGCCTTCGTCGATCTCCATCACTTCCAGCGCCGCTTCCTGGCGCGCCTTGCGGAAGTACGGCTCCAGTGGAATGAAATCCAGGGACACGAAGGCGAACACCAGCTTCTTGATCTTGCCGGCCGCGCAGAGCATGCCGACGTCCGCGCCACCATATGCAACAACAGTCAGCTCCTTGAGGTCCGAGCGCAGAATCTCGCGCACCAGCGCCATCGGCTTGCGGCGCGGGCCCCAGCCACCGATACCGATGGTCATGCCGTCACGCAGTTGGCCGACAATCCCGGCGGTGCTCATTTGCTTGTCCATCGTCTTGTTCCTCATTGGCGACCAACACTGAAGTCGTGGCCCCAGTGGCTGACCACGGTGCTTTCGAACGGTGTGTGGCGGTCCCAGTCGACCACCAGGCCATCGCAGCCGTATTCCAGGTCAAACCCGGACGGGGTCTTGATGTAGAAAGAAATCATCTGGTCGTTGGTGTGCTGGCCGAGGGTGGCCGACAGCTTCACGCCGTTGGCATGAACGCGATCCAGGGCGCGGCCGACTTCGTCCAGCGCGTTGACCTCGACCATCATGTGCACGCAACCGTGGGGCATCGGGCACTCGAAAATCGCCAGCGAGTGGTGGCGGCCGTTGTTGCAGTGCAGGAAGTGAATACGCTTTTGCGGTTCGGCCGGGTCCGGGGTGAAGCGGACTTTCATCAGGTCCGACAGGCCGAAACCCATCACCTGCTCGTAGAAGTCGCGGCAGCGTTCGAAGGCCGGGGCTGGCAGTACGACGTGGCCCATGCCGAGGTCGTTGGTGACAAAACCTTTGACGCCCACCGGCGAGACGAAACGGGCGAAATCCTGCAACGGGCCCCAGAAAATTTCGTGGCGATTGCCATCCGGGTCGCTGAAGTGCACCAGTTCCTGGACCTTGCGCAGTTCCGCTTCGGCGGCGGTGCCACGGATCACTTGCACGTCGGCCTGCTGCAACTCGCTGACCGCCTGTTCCAGCGCCGCCTTGCCGGCCACCTCCCAACCGCAGGCACCGAAACCGTTCTCGGCGTTCTTCTGCACGAGGATGCGGTAATGACGCTCGTCCATTTTCAGGTACAGACGCTCATCATCGCCGCTGACCATCATGCCCAACACCTGGCTTGCGTAGTGGCGCCATTGCGCCAGGTCGCTGGACAGCAGGGTGACGTAACCCAGACCACGGATATCCATGGATGCACTCCTCGTTTTTCTCAGGCCGTGCCGCCCTTCGGCTGGTGCCGGGGGAGACTTTATGTAGGGGCTATTCAAACGGGTTCGGGGAGGGGCAACATCGTCCAATGGGACTAGCGGAAAACAGGCAGAACGCAATCGCTACTCTCGCGGATCGACTTGATCGAGCACGCGGTTCGCGGTGATCTCAGCCAGCATGACGCTATTGGAAATACCCAGCAGCGCATTACGGTCACCGCCCTCCAGATGATCCACCAGTTGATGCACCATCACATCGACCGAGGCCAGGGTCTCGACCAGATAGACCACCAGGGTTTCGGTCGTGGCCCCGGGGTCGACGCTGAACAGCGTGCTGATGGTTCGAGGGGTGGCTTTGATGTCGGCGGTCTAGGGGAAGTGGTAAGCGAGGGCACGCTCGGCGGCTTCGTTGAGTTTTTTTGAATCGGGTTCGTACGGGGATGCTGGATCGGTGTCCGGCGGGTTTGGTGTGACTTTGAACATATCTCAGGTTCCTAATGATGTGCCAACCTCCTGCTGCTAAACGAAGAGGGTGGCAGCTGCACGCAGGTTAGCAGACCGGGGAACCTAAGAAGCCGGCGCGCCCAAGGGCGCCCTGCGTACAGCCACCATCAAAATACAGGCACAAAACCTGACTGATAGAAGCGTCGTACGACTTAGGTTATACCCGAGCTGCTAAACCCGATCACTGATGAGCAGTGACGCGAATCAAGTTACCGAGGGGCTCCAAGGCGCACAAGCCGGCGGATTCTGGCGTACCTGTAGGCAACGACGCAAGGCGCTGTAGCTTTCAAGACGTTAATCCGACAGGCATTAAACAACCCTCACTAACACCTTTGTAGGAGCTGCCGAAGGCTGCGATCTTTTGATTTTGTTTTTCCAGATCAAGATCAAAAGATCGCAGCCTTCGGCAGCTCCTACGGGGATGGTCTGAAATATCTGAGGCATAAAAAAACGGGCCTTGGGGACCCGTTGGAAAAGTTGGCCTGACGTCCGTGCCTGGCCTGAAAAAATGAGGCATTGGGGCATGACACTGAACCTGTGGGAGCGGGCTTGCCCGCGAAGGCGATCTGTCAGCCAACTGAAATGTTGAATGTAATGCCCTCATCGCGGGCAAGCCCGCTCCCACAGGGATGGAGTTGTTCGACGCCCTGTGCTTTCCGTTATCCCTTGCGGAAATGCGGAATCACCTTCTCGCCAATGTTCTTCAAGGTCTCCAGTTGTGCCCACTGCGGCACGGTGCCCATCTGGCAGATGAACAGAATTTCGTCGGCGCCGGCATCGATCAGGCGCTGCACGTAGCCGATGCAATCCTCGACGGTGCCGTAGGCGTGGTTCGGGTTCATCATGGCCATGGTCGGGTCGGAGAAGTCGACGCTGACTTCTTCGGAGGCGAAGCGCGACTTGATCACGCTCTGGCCGTTGCCATCGACGAAGGTGTCGTCTTTCCACTTCTCCGGGTCCGGACGTTCGCCGCCGCCGTACCAGTAGCCCAGGGACTCCATGAAGTAGCGCTGGCCACGGATACCGATGCGGCGCGCTTCTTCGTTGTCGTCCAGCACGATGGCCGGGCACAGCGCGGCAATGTGGCGATTAGGACGGAAGCCCACTTGCTTCTTCTCATCGCGGTTGTCGTAGGCCGTGTGATACACCTCGACCTTCTTGGCGATTTCTTCCGGGCCACCGAAGCCCAGCACCAGCGCGCCCATGCCACGACCACCGGCATTCTTCAGCGACTCGGTGTTGGTGCACGCCAGGTACATCGGCGGGTGCGGATCCTGGTACGGCTTTGGATGGATCGGGCGCTTGGGGATCTGCACGAAGTCGCCGTTGTGCTCGATCTCGTCCTGCACGAACATTTTCGGGATCAGGTACATCATCTCGTCGATCTGCGGCTGCAAGGTCGCCAGGTCGTAGCCGAAGGTGCCGGCTTCCTGCTGGGTGCCGCCCTTACCCACGCCAAAGTGCACACGGCCCTTGGACAGCAGGTCGAGGGTGGCGATGCGCTCGGCGACTTTCACCGGGTGGTTCATCGCCGGCGGCAGGCAGACCACGCCGTGGCCGATGCCGATGCGCTCGGTTTTACCGGCCACGAAAGCCAGCATGGTTTCCGGCGCGGACATGTGCGAGTAGTTGCTCAGCGCGGTGTGTTCCACGCACCAGAAGGTGTCGAAACCGAGCTTGTCGGCGAGCACGGCCTGTTCGACGGTGTCCTCGAAAATCTTGCGGTCGCCTTCGCGGCTGGAGTCCACCGTCTGGGCTTCGTAAATCAGGGAAAATTTCATGGTTGATCCTTGTGCTTATTTGGATGCGCAGTCGGCGCCGTAGACCATCGCCTTACCGCCAATGCTCGTGCATCGGCGGGGCGCTCGAATCACGCAAACGGACTAGCCGATTTGTAGGGCAGCGTCAGAGGAAAAAGTCGCTGCTGTCCTGGCCCATGCTCACGCCGCCAAGGTTCCAGGCGTACTTGGCCGGGCTGTTGGCAACGTGGGCGCGACCGGTGTGAATGTCGCGGAACGCACGGTTGATCGGATGGCTGCGGAAGATCGTCGAAGCACCGCTGTTGAACATCAGGTCGCCAACGGCCTTGGCGCACTTGTCGGCCACCAGCGCCGAGTCGTAACGCATCTTCACCCGCTCGGGCATGCTCAACGGCTCGCCCTTCTGCGCGCGCTCGAGCATCAGGGCGAAGTTGCGATGCAGCACGGTCTTGCACTCGTCGACGCAGACCATCGCATTGGCCAGCGACGATTGCGCGGCCGGGTCCTGGACCATCTTGCGACCGTCATTGACTCCGACCCGGGCGCGGTTGTGCTCGACAAACTGATCCACCGCGCCTTGCAGGGCACCGATGGCCGAGGACGAAACAGCACGCACGAATATCTGCCCGAACGGCAGGCGGAACAGGGGCGCAGTGTTCACCTCGTTGCCCGGACTGTTCTGCATGAAACCGTCGAACGCGCGATGGGTGCGGTACTCGGGCACGAAAGCGTTTTCCACCAGGATGTCGTGGGAACCGGTGGCTTCCAGGCCCATGACGTTCCAGTTATCGAGAATCTGGTAGTCGCTGCGCGGCACCAGGAACGTCCGGTAATCCGGCGCCCCACCCGCCTCTGCCGACGGCACCAGCGCACCGAGGAACGCCCAGTCGCAATGCTTGCTGCCGGAAGAAAAGCCCCAGCGCCCGCTCAACTTGAAGCCACCCTCGACCCGCTCGACCTTGCCCACCGGCATATAGGAAGAGGAGATCAGCACGCTGGAGTCGCTACCCCAGACATCCTGGGCCGCGCGGTCGTCGAACAGCGCCAGTTGCCAGTTGTGGATCGCCACCACCCCCAGTACCCAGGCCGAAGACATGCAGCCTTCGGCGAGCGTCATCTGCACGTCGAAGAAGTCCTTGGGCTCCAGCTCATAGCCTTCCCAGCGCGATGGCTGAAGGATGCGAAAGAACCCGGCGTCGTGGAAATCCTTCAGGGTTTCTTCAGGCAACTGGCCTGCTTGCGCGGCATTCAGGGCGCGTTCACGCAGGATCGGCACCAACTCGCGGGCACGTTGGCTCAGACGCTGGCGAATCAGGTCTTGGTTGAGCATTTTTATTGTTCTCCTTTGTTCACCCCGTCCGCCGGGGCGCGCGTGCAACGGGGCGGGTGTAGCGCCCCTACACTGGCATTCAAACAATGCGCAAAGCGGCGGGCATCCCTCAAACGGACCATGTGGGATTGGGGAAAAGTTTTTTGGAGGTGAATCTGAAAGGGGAGTGTTGGCTGGCAGGCCGTCTTCGCGGGCAGGCCCACATTGAGTCCCCTGTTTTACTCGGGACTTGTGGCCACTGAAGATCCCTTTGGGAGCGAGCTTGGTCCGGGCGGCGTTCCGACGATGGCTTTGTGTCAGGCGACGAGTGTTTTGTGGGTGTACATATCCATTGCTGCGGTCACGGCCACTTAGGGTTCCGCCCTTACGGCGGGTCACTTTGGAAAAGCCCCAAAGTAACCAAAGGGCTCTTGCCCCTGACATTCGGTGCCTCGCCTAGGCTCGGCATGCCCTCGCTCCGGTCCTGCTCCGTGGGCCCGCCGCCATCGGCCATCCATGGCCGGGGGCGGCTAACCCGGCATCCATGCCGGGTTGCCCACTGCGCAGAACCTCCACTCGGCCTCACGAGGGGGCGTGTACCGCAACAGCGCCCGAGGCGGCCTACCGGCCGGCCTGTTCGCGGGTTTCGTTCGTCTGGGAGGTACCTGGTCGGCTGGCAGGCCGCTATCGTCGGAACGCCGCCCGGACCAAGCTCGCTCCCACAGGTGCTGAGTACATCTGTAAGGAATTGGTCGGCTGGCAGGCCGCCATCGTCGGAACGCCGCCCGGACCAAGCTCGCTCCCACAGAAAAGCAAAAGCAGAGCGGCGTACACCCACGCTTCTCACCACTCATCAGGCCGAGCGTTAGCTCGCCTGCAGCTCTTGATCTTGATCCACCCGCCCCCTCGGCAGGCTGAGTGGAGGTGTTCATCCGGGGATTGGCGCGCAGCGCCGTTCGACGCAGTCGAACTCATTGCATGTAGGTCGAAGCGAAGCCGACCGGAGGGCAATGCCCCCGGATGAATACCGCAGCGAAGGAACGCCGAGCCTCAGCGAGGGGCCGTACGTAAGGGGCGAGACCTTTGGTTCCTTTGGGCTGGGCCGGCACTCCGGCGTTTGCCAAAGGGACTCGCCGTAAGGGCGAAACCATAAGTCGCCGTTACCGCAGCAACGGATATGTACCCCATCAACCAAGAGCCTGGTCGGCCCAGAGGCCGCCAAGGCCTAGTCCCCTCGGACGATGCCCCAGACAAGAGCCAGAGCAAGAATCCATCGCACTCCCCAACCAACAAAAAGGCCCAGTGCGATGAACGACGTCAATCTCAAAGCCGACATGCTCCAGGCCATGCGCCGCCTGGCCAAGTCAGTCACCATTATCAGCACCAGCAACGGCTCCGAACGCTTCGCCATGGCCGCCACCGCGGTCGACTCCCTGAGCACTGAGCCGCCATCACTGCTGATCTGCGTCAACAAGACCGCCTCGCCCCACGCCGCACTGGCGACCGGTGCCGACTTCTGCGTCAACATCCTCGGCGTCGAACAACAAGACCTGGCCAACCTGTGCAGCGGCGCGATCAAGGGCGAAGCGCGCTTCGACCGTGGCAACTGGCTGACCAGCCCCGGCGGCATTCCTTACCTGGGTGACGCACAGTCGGCGATCCTCTGCCGCCAGGACGGCCACTTCAGCTACGGCACCCACACCGTGTTCATCGGGCGCATCCTGCAGATCCACACCACTGATGCCATCACCCCGCTGGTCTACCTCGACGGCAGCTACACCACCACCGCCAAACCCGCACCTTCTCTCGCTGCTGCTGGCTGAGGCCCGAACATGGACAGCCTGAACCGGTTGACGGCGTTGCGAGTGAACAGCGCCGACCAGTTGCCATGGGATGACCGCTGCGACTTGCTGATCGTCGGGTTTGGCGGAGCCGGTGCCTGTGCCGCCATCGAAGCCGGCACTCGCGGCCTGTCGGTGCTCGCACTGGATCGCTTCGAAGGCGGCGGCGCCACGGCACTCAGCGGCGGCGTGGTGTATGCCGGCGGTGGCACGCCGTATCAGCGACAGGCTGGCTATGAAGACAGCAGCGAGGCCATGTTCAATTACCTGCGTCAGGAAGTCGGCGAAGCGATCAGCCACGCGACGTTGCGCAACTTCTGCGAAGGCAGCCGCGAGCAACTGGCCTGGCTGGAGCGCCAAGGCGCGGCCTTCGAAGCCAGCGTGCCGCCGCACAAGACCTCGTACCCGAGCGACCAGTACTACCTCTATTACTCCGGCAACGAAGCCGTGCCGGCTTATGCCGCCAGCGCCAAGCCGGCGCCCCGTGGCCACCGCACCAAAGGCCCGGGCATGTCCGGCGCCAGCCTGTTCGCCCCGCTCAAGGCCAGCGCCTTGCGTAATGGCGCACGCCTGCGCAGCCAGTGCGAAGTGCGACGACTGGTGCTCGACCTCGACGACAAGGTCATTGGCGTCGAAGCCTGGCAGTTGCCGTCGGGTAGCCGCGCCGCCAAACAACATGCCCGTCTGTCACGCTGGGCCGCTGCCATCCATATGTACGCTCCGGCGTTGGCCGACCGCTTGCGCGCCCGTCAGCGCTGCATCGAACAGGCCAGCGCCATTCGCCAATTGATTCGTGCCGAACAGGCGGTGTTGCTGAGCAGCGGCGGCTTTATCTTCAATCGCGATCTGGTTCGCCAACACGCGCCGCAGTACCTGGCGGGTCTGCCGCTAGGCGCCACCGGGTGTAATGGCAGCGGCATCGCCCTGGGCCAAAGCGCCGGTGGCAGCGTGGCGCGAATGGAAAAGGTCAGCGCCTGGCGCTTCATCAATCCACCACTGGCCTGGGCTCGCGGACTGATCGTCAATGCTCGCGGGCAACGTTACGCCAACGAAGAAATCTACGGCGCGACCCTCGGCCACGCCATGGTCGAAGAACAGGACGGCCGCGCCATTCTGATTCTCAATCGGGCGCTGGTTCGAGAAGCACTCAGTCAGGTCGGCCCCGGCAAAGTGTGGAATTTCCAGCGCCTGCCAGTGCTGCTCAACCTGTTGTTCAACGCCAAGCGCAGCACCAGTCTGGCCGGGTTGGCCAAACGCTGCAGCCTGCCGCCGGAACTGCTGCGCCAGAGCGTCGAACGCTATTCCCGCGCGGCACGGGGTGAGGTCGCCGACGAGTTCGGCAAATCCGCCGCGATGCTCGCCAACCTCGAACAAGGCCCGTGGTACGCCCTCGACCTGTCCTTCGACAGCAAACTTTTCCCCTGCCCGGTCATCACCCTGGGCGGGCTGAAGGTCTGCGAGGACAGCGGTCGGGTACTGGACCACACCGGCCAGCCAATAGACGGCCTGTACAGCGCCGGCCGCAATGCGGTCGGGGTCGCGTCCAACCTGTACGTCTCCGGCCTGTCCCTGGCCGACTGTATTTATTCCGGTCGCCGGGCTGCCGCCCACGTGGCCGACCAATTCGCACTTCAAACCGCACGATCAGGAGAACAACAATGCAACGTGTAGAAGGCAAAGTCTGCATCATCACCGGCGCCGCCAGCGGCATCGGTCGCGAAGACGCCCTGCTGCTGGCCCGCGAAGGCGCCAAAGTAGTACTGACCGACCTCAACGAAGAGGCTGGTCGCCAGGTGGCTGCAGAAATCGGCGCCAACGCGCTGTTCATCCGCCACGACATCGCCAGCGAAAGCGATTGGCAGCACGTCGTTAAAACCACCGTCGAACACTTCGGCCGCCTCGACGTGCTGGTCAACAACGCCGCGATCCTGGCCCTGGGCAGCATCGAAGACACCACGCTGGAGCTGTGGCAGAAGGTGCAGAAGATCAACGGCGAAGGCTACTTCCTCGGCTGCAAGTACGCGATCCAGGCGATGAAGGAAACCGGCGGCGGGTCGATCATCAACATGTCGTCGGTGGCCGCGTTGGGCGCGATGCCGATGTTCTGCGCTTATTCGGCGTCCAAAGGCGCGGTGGCGGCGATGACCCGTTCCATTGCCCTGCACTGCAAGCAGCAGGGTTACCGCATCCGCTGCAACAGCGTGCACCCCGATGGCGTGAACACGCCGATGACCCAGGCCCTGGCCGGTGGTCAGCCAATCCCGCAGGAAGCGCTGGACCAGGACCCGATGAACCGCATGGCCGCTCCGCGGGACATTGCCAACGTGGTGCTGTTCCTCGCCGCCGACGAGTCGCGATTCGTCAACGGTGCCGAGATCCGCGTCGACAATGCGCAACTGATCAGCGGGCTCTGAGGCCGAGGTGAACATGGGCACGCAACAGCAGAACCTGACCCCGGCCGAACACACGACGGCAAGCGTCTCATTGCAAGTGTGCGCGGTGATCGACGAGACCGCCGATGCGCGCTCGCTGGTGCTGGACATACCGCCAACCCTGCGTGAGCGCTTTCGCTACAAACCGGGCCAGTTCCTGAGTTTTCGCGTGCCCTTGGCCGGCAAACTGCTGACCCGCTGCTACTCCATGGCCAGCTCGCCCCTCGCGGACGCGCTGCCCAAGGTCACGGTGAAACGGGTCGACGGCGGCCGGGTGTCGAACTGGATGAACGAAGTGCAGGTCGGCGACTGGCTGGAAGTATTGCCACCGGCCGGGTTGTTCTGCCTGGACCCGCAGGCGGACACCGAAAAACCCCTGGTCCTGTTCGGGGGCGGTTCGGGCATCACCCCGGTGTTTTCCATTCTCAAATCGGTGCTGCACAGCAGCCGGCGGCCGATCAAGTTGATCTACGCCAACCGCGATGAGGCGTCGGTGATTTTCAAGGACGAGCTGTGCCGGTTGATCAAGGCGCATCCTGATCAACTGCACGTGGTGCACGTCCTCGATTCGGTGCAGGGTTTCCTGACGGACCATCAGGTCCGTCATCTGCTGCGCGGATCGGCCGGTGGCGAGTACTTCATCTGCGGGCCGGGACCGTTCATGGACACCGTGGAGCGCACGCTGCTGGCACTGGGCGAAGCGGCCGAGCGGATCCATGTCGAACGTTTCGTCTCGCCACCGGACCCCGACGAGCTGCTGGCCGAAGAAGCTGTGGCACGGGCTGCAGCCATGGATTCGCAGTGCGAAGCGCTGATCGTCGAACTCGATGGCCAGCAACACGAGATTGCCTGCCAGCCCGGCGACACCCTGTTGCAAAGTTGCAAGGCGGCGGGCCTGGACGTGCCGTCGTCCTGTGAAGAGGGTTTTTGCGGGGCGTGCATGTGCGTGGTCAAGGAAGGCGAAATCCAATTGGCGCGCAACGACGTGTTGAGCGCCAAGGAACTGACCGATGGCTGGACACTGGCCTGCCAGAGCCGACCTACCGGTGCCCGGGTACGCCTGAAATTCCCCGATTGAGGCTACACCTGCCCCTGTAGGAGCTGCCGCAGGCTGCGATCTTTTGATTTTTCAGAAGCGAGATCAAAAGATCGCAGCCTGCGGCAGCTCCTACAGGGGACGTGCGTTCATTTGCGATCAGGCCGATTGAGGCGCTCTGTCGCCATAGTCTCAACGGACGATCATGTCCGGCCCGGTCTGCGGTTAGACTCGGCCCAAGCATTAGCCCACAACAATAAAAGAGGTGCAGTTATGGCTCGTTTGCAGAATAAGGTCGCGGTAGTCACCGGCGGCGCTTCGGGTATCGGTCTGGCCTGTGTACGCCGTTTCGCCGACGAAGGCGCGCAAGTGATCGGACTGGACATCGGCAGCGCACCGGCTGACTTTCCCGGCCTGTTCATGACCCTGGACGTGCGCGACGAAGCGCAGGTGCAGCAGGTCATGCAAGAAGTCATCAGCCGCTTCGGGCGCATCGACGTACTGGTCAATGCCGCCGGCGTCGCCGACCAGGGCAGCGTGACCCAGACCACCACCGCCAACTGGCAACGGGTGATGGACATCAACCTGACCGGCAGCATGCTCACCAGCAAGTACGCGCTGGCGTCGATGGTTGAACAACGCAATGGCTCGATCATCAACGTCGGTTCGATCTTCGGCCTGCAAGGCTGCGACGGCAACGTGGCCTACAACGTGTCCAAGGGCGGCATCAACCAGCTGACCCGCTCGATGGCCATCGACTACGGCTACGCCAACATTCGCGTCAACGGCCTGTGCCCGGGCCTGATCGAAACGCCGATGACCAGCATGGTCCGTGACAATGACGCGTTCCACGCGTTTTTCGCTTCGCAACACATGCTCAGCCGCTCCGGGCAGCCGGAAGAAGTGGCCAACGTCGCGCTGTTCCTGGCCTCGGACGAAGCGTCCTTTGTCAGCGGCCAGATGATCGCCGTGGACGGTGGTTTCTCCGCCGGTCGCCGTTTCGCCCCGCCCGCCCAGTAATTCGTTATCCGGCCGGGCGCCCTGCCCGGCCTACTCCCTTTTTCGCAACTGTCTTCTAACCGGGGAGGCCCCATGCCGCCTGTCGCCACCGCACTGACCATCGCTCAACTGTTCGCCAACGCTGCCCAGGCCTACGGCGACCGCCCGGCCATCGAGGACGCGGGCCACGTCATCAGCTACCGACAACTGGACCAACTGCGTCGCCAGGCTGCCCGCGCACTGCTGGCCCTCGACGTACAGGTCGGGGACCGCGTGGCGATCTGGGCGCCCAACGTGTGGGAATGGATCGTCGCCGCCGGCGCCCTGCAAAGTGTCGGCGCCGCCCTGGTGCCACTCAACACCCGAATGAAGGGGAGTGAGGCCGGCTACATCCTGCGCGAAAGCGGCACCTGCGTGCTGTTTGCCATCGGCGAATTCCTTGGCGCGGACTACCCCGGCATGCTGGCGTCGGAAGACCTGCCTGAGCTGCGCCACATTGTCAGCCTGCGCAGTGCCAATCCGGGCACCCTGGCTTGGGAACGGTTCATGGATCTGGCGGCCGACGTGCCACACCTGGCCCTGCGCACCCGCGAACAGAGCGTTGGCCCACAGGCCTTGTCCGACGTGCTGTTCACCTCGGGCACCACCGGCAAACCCAAAGGCGTAATGACCAGCCACGGCCAGAACCTGCGCATCGTGCGCGACTGGAGCGATATCGTCGGCTTGCGCGAGAGCGATCGCTACCTGATCGTCAATCCGTTCTTCCACTCCTTCGGCTACAAGGCCGGTTGGCTGGCCGCCTTGATGCGTGGCTGCACCCTCCTGCCGCAGCAAGTGTTCGACGTGCAGGCCGTGCTCGAATGCGTGCAGCGCGAACGCATCACCGTATTGCCAGGGCCGCCGACGTTGTATCAATCGTTGCTGGCCCATCCGCAACGCAGTGCCTTCGACCTGAGCTCCTTGCGCGTGGCGGTGACCGGGGCAGCGGCGATCCCCGTGGAGATGATCCACCGCATGCGCGACGAACTGGGCTTCGCGACCATCGTCACCGCCTATGGCCTGACGGAAGTCTGCGGTTTCGCCACGATCTGCCGCGCCGGCGACTCCGCGGAACGGGTCGCCAACACCAGTGGCCGGGCGATGCCGGGGGTAGAAGTACGCTGTGTCGGCAACAACGGCCGCAGCCAGCCGGCGAACATTCCCGGTGAAGTGCAGATTCGCGGCTACAACCTGATGCAGGGCTATCTGAACAACCCCGAAGCCAGCCAGGAGATTCTCGACGCCGACGGCTGGCTGCACACCGGTGACATCGGCATGCTCGACGAACAGGGTTACCTGCGCATCACCGACCGCCTCAAGGACATGTTCATCACCGGCGGCTTCAATGTGTACCCGGCGGAGATCGAACAGTGCCTGCTGACCTATCCGGGCGTGGCCCAGGCAGCGGTGATCGGTATTCCTGACGAGCGCATGGGTGAAGTGGCGATGGCGTTCCTGCTGCCTGCTCCCGGGATGGAAATCGAACAGGTGCGGTTCCTCGCCTGGTGCCGTGAGCAGATGGCCAACTACAAGGTGCCGCGCCGGGTGCAAGTGCTGCAGAGCATGCCGATCAATGCGGCGGGCAAAGTGACCAAGAATGTGTTGCGCGAGTGGGCACTTCAGCCAGTCAATTAAGACCGGGGCCTCAAAAAAGATCGCAGCCTTCGGCAACTCCTACTGGTGTACACCGATCCCTGTAGGAGCTGCCGAAGGCTGCGATCTTTTGCTTGTTTCAGACCACCCGCGCTGGATGCTGCTGGCGCGGATCGCCGAGCATGGCGCGATGGGATGGTGGCTGGCGGCCTTCGGCTTCGCTGATGCCGTAGCCAGGGGCGATTTCGGCGGTGATCAGGGTCTGCCCGGACAACGCCATCAACTGCGGATCATTGAGCAAGGCATGAATCACCCGCCCGTTGAATTGCGGGGTTTCGGCGTGGGCCAGGAATGCCTGGTACTGCTCTCCATGCTGCTCGCCGGCAATCTTCGTGCGTTCGGTCAGTTGCGGGCCGAGCCACAGCGACAACGCCGCCACGCCCTGCCCCTCAAAATCGATGGCCATGTCCGCTGCCAGCTTGTCGACCCCGGCCTTTTGCGCGCCGTACGCCGGGCCATGCATGTAGCAGCCGGCGCCGAATGACGAGGTAAAGCAGATCAGCCCCTGGGCACTTTTCAGCAACAACGGCGCGGCGTAGAAGCTGGCGATGTAGGCCGAACGCAGACCGACGTCGAGAATGCGCACCAGCTCCAGCGGCTTGGCCCAGAACGGCCCTGGCTCGATCAACCGGTCATGGATGAACGCGGCGTTGTTCACCAGCAGATCCAGATGCCCGCACTCGTCTTCCACACGGCTGAACAGCGCCTGAACCTGCGCGTCATCGGCGTGATCACAGACCACCGCGATACCGCGCCCACCGGCGGCGGTGATCGCCGCGGCGGTGTCCGCAAGCGAACCGCGCAAGGCATGCCCGTACAAATTCGATCCGCCCTGCGCCGGGGCACGACCGGTGACATACACCGTCATGCCCGCCGCCCCGAGGGCCAGGGCAATGCCCTGCCCGACTCCGCGACTGGCACCGGTCACTACGGCGATCAGTGGATGCTGGTTGTTCATTCGACACTCCCGAACAAGGTTTTCGCCGAAGCGGTTTCGCTCTGGCGCTTGATGTGATTGGCGGCCAGGTAACCGAAGGTCATGGCCGGGCCGATGGTCGAACCGGCACCCGGATAGGTGCGGCCCATCATCGAGGCTGCGCTGTTGCCGATGGCGTACAGGCCGTTGATCGGTTCGCCGTCTTCATGCAACACGCGGGCGTGCACGTCGGTCAGCAGGCCACCCTTGGTGCCGATGTCGCCGGCGTCGATGCGCACGGCGTAGAACGGCCCTTTGAGCAACGGCGCCAGGCACGGATTGGGTTGCACGTTCGGGTCGCCGTAGTAGCGGTCGAACAGCGATTCGCCCTTGTGGAAATCCTCGTCGACGCCCTCCACGGCCATGCCGTTGAAACGCTGCACGGTGCGCATCATCCCCCCAGCGTCGACGCCGATTTTCGTCGCCAGTTCTTCCAGGCTCGACGCCTTGTGGAAGTAATCACGCAAATGCTCGGGCAACTGCCAATCGCGCTGGGCATAGCCCGGCAACAAGGCGCCACACGGGTATTTGCGGCGGAACTCGGCGTCGAACACCATCCAGCACGGCACGCTCGCGGCGCCTTCGCGGTTGTTGGCGTACATCGCGTAAACGATATCGGTATAGGGCGCGGCTTCGTTGACGAAACGCTCCCCCGCCGCGTTGACCATCACGCACCCCGGAAGAGTGCGTTCAACGAACAGCGCACGCTGTTTTTCTTCACCCTTGACGTAGGTGGTCGGCGCCCACCAGCTGTGCTCCATCAACGCGGTCCGCGCACCAAGGGCCTGGCCGGCGCGGATGCCGTCGCCGGTATTGTTGGGCGGCGTGGCACTCCAGTTCGCCCGGGACGGCTGCGGCAGGTACTGCTCGCGCATCGCCTGGTTCCGCTCGAAACCACCGGCGGCGATGATCACCCCATAGCGTGCCTTGACGTTGAGCAACTGACCGTTGCGATTGACCCGCGCCCCACCAACCCGGTCGCCGACCAGCAGCAGTTCTTCCAGCGCACAGTTGAGCCACAGCGACTTGCCGCGATCCTGCAACGAACAGCGCAAGGCACCGATCAAGGCATTGCCCAAGGTCAGGAAACGATCGCGGCGGGACAAGCGCCGGCCTTCGCGGTCCTTCCAATAACGCCACATCACCCGCAGGGTCAGGCGCAACCAGCCGGGGCCACGGCACAGCAGCACTTGCGCCTCTTTCATGGTCATCGCCATGCGCCCCATCATCAGGGTGCCAGGGGACGGTGCGCGCATGCGCAAGAATTCTTCTCCGAGTTCGGCGGCATCGAACGGTTGTGGATCCATCGAGCGATAGCCCGGTTTTCCGCCCTCGACTTCCGGGTAGTAATCGGCATAGCGCGGTTGCGCCTCGAAGCGCACGCGGGTGTGTTGTTCCAGGTACTCGACCATCTCCCGGCCATGCTCGACATAGGCTTCGATACGCCCGTCGTCGATCTCGCCATGGGTCACCGCGCGGATGTAGGCAATCGCTTCGGCCGCCGAATCACTGCCGCCGATCGCATTGATCCGGTGGTTGTTGGGGATCCAGATGCCGCCGCCGGACACCGCCGAGGTGCCGCCGTACTCGCCGCTCTTTTCGATCAGCAGCGCATTGAGGCCCAGGTCGTGGGCGCGCAGCGCAGCGGTCATGCCTCCGGCCCCAGAGCCAATCACCAACACATCACAGCACTCGTCCCATTTGATCCCGGCAGCGTTCATGCGATCACCCTTGTTCAGCGCCCATCAGGCAGAAACCGCCACCGCCGGATCTTCGCCCGGTGCAGTCGGTCTCGGGATTGTTCGCCGCGCGCGCCGGGTGTTCATCGTCCGATAAGACTAAGGCCAGGCCTGCTGCCACCCCGTACAAATCGCTTAGTCCGCTTGGACGATGTTGCGCGCAAGTCGTGACTCCATAGTCGCCCACAACACCAATCCCCCCTGAAATGCAGGTCGGGCAGGTCTGACCTGGGCCATGAGGACGACATGATAAAAACAATAATCGCCCCACCAACACAGCACACTCGCACACAGCTTGTTCTATTGATGCTGGCTGGCGGACTTAGCGCTCACGTTAACGCCATGAGCTTTCAGCCAAGCGAAGACTTGAGCATCGACTGGGACACCACACTGACATACAGCCTCGCCTGGCGGACCGAATCTCGCGATCACAAATTGACCGCCAATGCCAACGGCAACGACGGTGACAACGCGTTCGATAAAGGCAGCCTGATCAACAACCGCAGTGGCTTTCTCACCGAAGCCAACATCAAGTGGCAAGACGACTACGGCGTGTTCGTGCGGGCGACGGGCTTCTACGACAACGTCTACGATCAGGACAACGACAACACCACCGGCACTTCCAACTGCTTCGCCGGCGGCCATTGCAGCAAGCCTGACCGCTTCTCCCAGGACACCATCGACCAGCACCGCAATGAACTGCGCATGCTCGATTACTACGCCTATGGCACCTGGGACCTGAGCGGCCATGCCTTCAACGCGCGCCTGGGTAACCAGGTGGTGAGCTGGGGTGAGAGCCTGTTCTATCCGGGCATTTCCGCGGCCCAGAGCCCGGTGGACGCGACCAAGGCGACCACCCCGGGCGTCGAGGTCAAGGAAATCCTGCTGCCGGTCGGCCAACTGTTCACCCAGTTCGCCCTGACCGAAAGCCTGGGTATCCAGGCCTACTACCAATACAAGTGGGAAAAGACCGAGCTGTTCGGCGTGGGTAGCTACTTCTCCACCACCGACTTCATCGACGAGGGCGGCTTCAACGACGCCTCCGGTTTCGTCACCCGTATGAAGGACGACAAGCCGAGCGACAGCGGCCAGTACGGTGTGGCCTTCACCTACGCCGCCGAGTCGTTGAACAACACCGAGTTCGGCCTCTTCTACTCGCGTTATCACGACAAAACGCCGTCACTGGATTTCGCGACGAACCTGGGCCGCTACCAGGTGCGCTACTTCGACAACATCGACCTGTTCGGCGCGAGCTTCGCCACCGTGCTGGGCGACGTCAGCTGGGCCGGTGAAGTCAGCTACCGCGACGGCACGCCGGTGATGGTCGACAACGGTTTCTCCAGCCCCGTGCGTGGCAAGACCGTGCAAGCGCAAACGTCGATGATCTACGTGCTCGGCCCGACCGCCTTCGCCGACAACACCAGCCTGACCGGCGAGTTGGTCTACAACACTGTGGTCAGCAACGACAAGTCGCAGCCGGTGACCCTGGCACCGGGCTTCGCGCTGCCGGGAACCGACAGCCTGGTCTATGACCGCGATGCCTGGGGCTACACGGTGCAGGCGAACTTTGACTACAACGACGTGTTCAGCGGATGGGACATGTCGGTGCCTGTCACCTTCAGCGCCGCCGCCCACGGCGACAGCTCGATGGTCGGCTCGATCAACGCCGGCCAGAACGATAACCGCGCCAGCATCGGCAGCTCGTGGCGCTACCTGGGCAACTTCACCGTCGAGGCCCGCTACAACGCCTACCTCGGCAGCGCCAACAACAGCCCGTTGGCCGATCGCGACAACGTCGCGCTCAACTTCAAGTACCGGTTCTGATTCCCCAATCGGAGGAGCACAGCATGTCCAGATTCACCCAAACATTATTGAGCACCGCGCTGACCGTCGGCCTGCTCGGCAGCGGCCTGGCCTACGCCAAGGTCAGCCCCGAAGAAGCCGCACGCCTGGGCCAGGACCTGACCCCGATGGGCGCCGAAAAGGCCGGCAACGCCGACGGCAGCATTCCGGCCTGGTCCGGCAAATGGCTCGGCCTGCCGCCAGGCCTCAAGTTTGACGGCCCCGGCACGCCATACCCGGACCCCTATGCAGCGGAAAAACCGTTGTTCGTGATCGACTCCAAGAACATGGACAAGTACGCCGACAACCTCACCGATGGCCAGAAGGCGCTGCTCAAACGCTACCCCGACACCTTCAAGATCCCGGTGTACCCGAGCCACCGCGACTTCCGCGTTGACCCGAAACTGGTCGAGGCGGTCAAGCACAACGCAGTCAACGCCGAGTTAGCCAACGACAACAACGACACGAAAAACGCCTGGGCCGGTTCGCCGTTCCCGATTCCAAAAAACGGCAGCGAGTTGATGTTCAACCACACCCTCGCCGGCCGTGCCGCCGCCGAAGAGGCCAACTACCGGCAGGCCGTGGTGTACTCCAACAAGGAGCGAGTGCTCGAAGAGGTCAACTACAAGATTTTCTCGATCTGGTCCAACCCGGACAGAACCCTGGAGACATCCAACGGCATCCTCACCAACTTCCTGATCACCACGCTGGAACCGGTGCGCAAGAAAGGCGAAATCGTCGTCGGGCACGAGTTCATCAACCCGACCGCCTCCCCGCGCCAGGCCTGGCAGTACAGCCCCGGTCAACGCCGGGTACGTCGCGCACCGACCGTGGGCTACGACTCGCCGACCGGCGCGGGAGGTTTTCGCGTGTACGACGAAGACCGTTTGTTCAACGGTGCACCGGATCGCTACAACTGGACCATCGTCGGCAAAAAGGAAATCTACATTCCTTATCACAACTACAAGATCGATGACCCGAGCGTAAGTACCGATCAGATTCTGGCCACCACCGGTCATATCGATCCGCAGTACATGCGCTATGAAAAACACCGCGTCTGGGTGCTGCAAGCCACCCTCAAGGAAGGTGCCCGCCACGTGTACGCCAAGCGTGTGATGTACCTGGACGAGGACACCTGGGCCGCGACCCTGGCCGACAATTACGACAGCCGTGGCCAATTGTGGCGCACCAACATGCAGACCTCGATCTACGCCTACGAGATGCAGCGCTACCACGCTCGCCTCGGGATCTACCACGACCTGATCGCCGGCTCGTATCTGGTTGACCGGATGCTGATCGATCAGAAACCGGCCAAGCTCAACGCCACCGCCTTCACCGAAGACGAATTCACCCCTGGCAACCTGCGCAAACTCGGCACCCGCTAAACTCACCGCGCCCCGACCGAATCATTCGGTCGGGGCGTTGTGCTTTGTAAAATCCGCTCCTTCCACGGAAGACTGCACCATGAACAAACTCCTCACCGGCATCATCGCCATGGCCAGCGTTGGCCTGTCGCTGCAAGCCAACGCCCTGAACATCCTGCTGACCAACGACGATGGTTGCCGCGCACCCGGCATCGACGCGATGTACCGCGCCCTGACTGCTGCCGGGCATAAAGTCACCCTGGTCGGCCCGTTGAACGACAGCAGCGGCATCAGCGCCGCCAGCGTGGTCGTACCCGGGCAGACCCTGGCGGTGACCGAACTGGCGCCGGGCCGGTTTTGTGTCGGCCCGCCGGAAGGCTACACCCCGCCCGCCGGCAAGACCTCTGCCATTGGTACACCGGTGGATGCGGTGAATGTCGGCCTCGACGTGATCCTCAAGGATTCGCCACCTGACCTGGTGGTGTCCGGCAGCAACTTCGGCGAAAACGTGGGCCCGCTAACGCAGATGTCCGGCACCCTTAACGCTGCCGTGCGCGCCATGTTCAAGGGGATTCCGGCGGTGGCGGTGTCCACGGCCATCGACATGGACCTGATCATCCGCGACCAGCAGGCCGGTTATCGCAAGACGTTGGGCGCGATGGATGACACGGCGCGCTTTGCCGTGAAGGTCATCGAACAGGCGAGCCAGGCCGGTACTGAGGCCAGACAGGCCTGCGCCAGGAACAAACATCAGTGTGATTTGAACGTGCTCGGCCTGCCCGGTGTCAGCGGCTTGAACCTCAACTACCCACCCCTGAAACCCGAAGATGTCAAAGACGTAAGCTTTGCGCCGATCGGCAACTGGGACCGCGTGAACTTCACCTCACAGCGAGGCGCCGACGGCGTGGTCCACGTTAACCTGGCCCCACCGCCGACACCCACCGAAGCCCAGCAACAGGCCGATGCCTATCAACTGTGGCAAGGCCACGCGGTGATCACCGTGATCGACGGCAACATGACCGCGCCGCAGGCGATGCAGGATCAGGCGAAAAGGATATTGCGAGGCATCAAGCCTTAAGCCAACCCGGAACCTGTGGAAAATACAAACATGTGGCGAGGGAGCTTGCTCCCGCTCGGGCGCGAAGCGGCCGTAAGATTTTTACGACTGCTGCGCAGCCGAACGGGAGCAAGCTCCCTCGCCACAGGTGTATGTCAATTCAAGTCACGATTGAAACGGCACGAACTCCGTCACTTCCAGATCAAACCCGGAAACAGCGGTGTACGGCACCGGCGAGCTCATCAGGCGCATTTTGCGCACGTTCTGGTCCCGCAGGATCTGCGCGCCGATGCCCAGGGTCCGTTGCGGAAACTGTGGTGCCCGGTGCTTGCCTCCACTGCGCTGACGCAGTTGTTCGAGCACGCCCTCGGCGGATTCTTTTTGCGCCAGCAGCACCAGCACACCGCTACCGGCCGCCGCGATACTGGCCAGCGAACGCTCCAGGGTCCACTGCTGCGGCCCGCCTTCATTTTCACACCCAAGAACGTCACGCAACGTCTCGATGCTTTGCACCCGCACCAGCGCCGGTTGCGTGCTGTCGATCCGGCCCTTGACCAACGCCAGGTGCAGCGAGCCCTGGTAGGTGTCCTGATAGGTGGTCACCTGGAACTCGCCGTGGCGGGTTTGCAACGGATATTCGCCGCCGCGTTCGATCGTGCCTTCATGCAGGATGCGATAGTGAATCAGGTCGGCAATGGTGCCGATCCGCAAGCCATGGCGTTGGGCGAAGTCATGCAGCTCGGCACCACGGGCCAGTTCGCCGTCCTCGTTGAGGATGCCCACCAGGGTTGCCGCCGGTTGCAGCCCCGCCAGTCGCGTCAGGTCGCAAGCGGCCTCGACATGGCCGGCCCGCTGCATCACGCCACCGGGCAAGGCTTGCACCGGGAAGATATGCCCCGGTTGCACCAGGTCCGTCGGAACGCTGGCCGGGTCGACCGCCACCTGGATCGACCGCGCCCGGTCCGCTGCCGAGATGCCCGTGGACACTCCGGTGGCGGCTTCGATCGAGCGGGTAAAACCCACGCCATGTTGCGCCCGGGAGTTGGGCACCATCAGGTCCAGGCCCAGTGCGCGGCAGCGCTGCTCGGTCAGGGCCAGGCAAATCAGCCCGCGTGCCTGCACCGCCATGAAGGTGACAGCCTCGGCCCCGGCCTGTTCGGCGGCCATCAGCAACGAGCCTTCGCCGTTGTGTTCATCGTCGGTGATCACCACCATCCGACCGGCTCCGATGGCCTCGATCAGTTGCGGCACCGTGTTGAAAGCCAGGTCGTTCATTTGAGTGCCCCGCGCAGGTCGGTCGCCGCATCGGACAAAGCCTGTGCCGCCCCTTCGACGAATGCCGCCATGCTGATAAAGCCGTGGATCATGCCGTCACAACGCTGTACGCGCACAGGTACGCTGGCCTCGCGCAAGCACTCGGCCATTGCCTCGCCTTCATCGCGCAACGGATCGAATTCGGCGGTAATCAGGGTCGTTGGCGGCAATCCCGCCAGGCTCTCGGCGCGCAACGGCGAGGCCAATGGGTCCTCCGCCTGCCCGACGTCTTGCAGGTACTGCTGCCAGAACCAGCGCATCATCCCGGCGGAAAGCAGATAGCTCTGGGCAAAGTCTTCGAAGGACTGACTGTCGCAACCGGCGTCAGTGACCGGATAAAACAGGCACTGATAACTGATCTTCGGCCCCTGGCGTCGTGCCGCCAACTGACTGACCGCCAGCGCCAGATTGCCCCCGGCGCTGTCCCCGGCCACAGCCAGCCTGCTGCCATCGACGCGCAGTTCAGCTGCGTGCTCGACCAGCCAGCAAGTGGCCGCATAACAATCGAGAGGTGCAGCCGGGAACTTGCTTTCCGGCGCCAGTCGGTAGGCGACTGACACCACCACCGCCTCGGTCTGGCGGGCCAGCGAGCGGCAGAGATTGTCGTGGGTATCGAGGTTGCCCATGACAAATCCGCCGCCATGGAAAAACACCAGCAACGGCAGGTCGGGTTCTTCCGATGGCCGGTACAGCCGTGCGTCCAGTTCACCGTCCGCGCCGGCCACCCGCAGGTCGCGCACTTCGCTCATCGGTTCGCCGGGCATGGCCGGCAGCAGGTTGTCGGAGAACTGCCGGTATTGAGCCGCATCGACCTGGCTGAAATCGGGCTCCGGGATGTCGCGAAACTGCTGTAGCACTCCTGCGATCTGCTTATCGAGCGGCATGGGCATCGTCCTCTACGTCGGCCATTTGAAACTGCGGATTGGTCTCGCCCAGGATGCTTTGTACCCGGCGCTCAAGGGCCGGCTTGAAACCCTTGTGGGGCAGGATCCAGAAGCGTTTTTGCGCGACGGCGGCGAACACTTGCGCGGCCAGTTCCGCCGGGGTCATACCCTGGCGAATGGTGCTGTCGAGCAGCTGGCTGAAGTCGGATCCGGCGCTGTCCACCACCTGGTTCGACGCCATGATTTCACTGGCCACCGGTCCCGGGCACAGCACCGAAACCGACACCGGCGCACCGATCATGGCGAGTTCGTAATGCAGGGTTTCCGAGAGCGCAACCACCGCCTGCTTGGTCACGTTGTATGGCGCCATCAGCGGGCTGCTGACCAGCCCGGCAAGGGATGCCGTGTTGATCACATGGGCGGCCCGGCCCTGGCTGAGCAACAACGGCACGAAACTGCGAATGCCGTTGATCACGCCGTTGAGGTTGACGTCGAGCATGCGCTGCCATTGCGCCTCGGTAATTTCCCAGCTGAAGCCGGTTTGCATCACCCCGGCGTTGTTGAACAGCAGGTCGACCCCGCCAAAGTGCTCGACAGCCCGGTCACGCAAGCGCTCGACCTGCTTCACATCACCGACATCGGTGACGCAGGCAATCGCTTGCACACCACTGGCCGTCAATTCATCGCACAGGGTTTGCAAGCCCGCTGCATCCCGATCCGCCAGCACCAGGCGCATGCCCAGCGACGCCGCGTGTTCGGCCAGGCCACGGCCAATACCACTGGCGGCTCCGGTAATCACCGCTACCGGCCTTTGTTCATTACTCATCGCCAACTCCTGCCATGGGTCTAATGGCGCCAGTAGAGCGGGCCTACTTGAAGCAGCCATCGTCCATTCAGACGATGCCCGCTTTTACAGGGGCGGCAGAATCCGTTACATGCGCCAACCCCGTGATCCCTTGGGAGAATAATAAGATGAGTACCCTGCACCGCATCGAAGCCAAACTGCTGGAAGACCGCTACGCCCGTGGCTGGCATTGCCTGGGCCTGGCCGCGCAATACCGCGACGGCAAGGCCCACCGCCTGGAGGTGTTCGGCACCCGTCTGGTGGCGTTCCAGGGTGAAGACGGCGATCTGCATATTCTTGATGGCTACTGCCCGCACATGGGCGCCGACCTGAGCACCGGTTGCGTTGAAGGCAACTCGATCCGCTGCCCCTTCCACGCCTGGCGCTGGGGCGCCGATGGCGTGTGCGATGACATCCCTTATGCCAAGCGCATCCCGCCACGGGCCAGGATCAAGAGCTGGCCGATCATGGAAGAGAACCAACTGCTGTTCGTCTGGAACGACCCCGAAGGCAACCCGCCGCTGCCGGAACAACGCATTCCGCGCATCGACGCCTGCTACAGCGACGAATGGGCGGAGTGGGAAGTCGCCGAACTGCAGATTGGCACCAACTGCCGCGAACTGATCGACAACATCGCCGACATGGCGCACTTCGGCACCGTCCATGGCGCGCCGGTCGACGAGTTCATCAACATTTTCCAGGGCCACCTGGCCACCCAGATCATGCGCGCCCGCAGTGAGCGCCTGTCCGGCGATAGCGTGCTGACCACCGAAGCCACCTATTTCGGCCCGGCCTATCAGATCACCGAAATGAACGGCGCCATGAACGGCCAGCCAATCCATTCGATCCTGCTCAACTGTCACGTGCCGATTGACCTCGACAGCTTCACCCTGCGCTACGGCGTGCTGGTGAAGAAGATCCCGGGGCTCAGCGAAGAGCAGAACCAGGCAATGGCCAAGGCCTACGTGGCGCAAGCGCAGGCAGCCTTCTACGAAGACGTGGCCATCTGGCACAGCAAGACCCGCGTCGACAACCCGCTGCTGTGTGACGGCGACGGTCCGGTCTATCAGTTGCGCCGTTGGTACGAGCAGTTCTACACCGACGTCCAGGCGCTGTCGACGGACGTTGCCGAACACAAGAAGTTTGTCGTGCGCGCCAGCGAACGGGTCTGACATCAGCGGCTTTTCGCCCGCCCCGGGCCTGAGCGGCAGCCGCCGGTCAGGCCCTGAGCCCGAGCGTTGCAAGGAGTCGATACCGGCGCTTATTCTCGGCCACCGCCAACGCTAATAATAAAAACGGTTTTCCCTATGCAGCAGAGCCTCAGCCTCGATACGTTCAGTGATTTGCTCGGCAACCTCTATCAGGGGCCGCTGGAAACCATTCCCTGGGCGACTTTTCTCAACCAGCTCAATGTGCATCTGAACAGCAAGTACGTGACCTTCATCCTGCGTCCGCCCAGCGCCCATGTGGATGGCCTGATGGTCAACACCACCGGTACCTCGACCGAGGCGACCGCGTCGTATAACAAGCACTTTTTCAGCCTCGATCCGTTTGTCGACCTGCCCAACCGCCAGGTCGTGACCCTCGCCGAGTTCGTCTCCAACGACGACTGGCAGAACTCCGAGTTCTACAAGAACTTCCTTGAACCGGTGGACGTGTTCCACATCCTCGGTGCCGACATCAACACTGTCGACGGCGCCCAGTGCCGCATTCGCATCAGTCGCGGGCGTGACGACAAGCCTTTCGGCAATGAAGAAAAGGCCATGCTCACGCATTTCATCCCGCACCTGGAACGCTCGATCAAGATCCACATGCAACTCAACCGCATCGAAGCCGAGCGCAACCTGTACGCCGGCGCGGTGAACCAGATGGCGGTTGGCACGATCATCCTCGACGAGTCCGGCAAGGTGCTGCAGACCAACCAGGTTGCCGACCGGCTGATCCAGGAAAAGGACGGCATCAAACTGGTCAACGATGGCCTGCAGGTCGGTACCGCCCGGGACACCCAGGAGTTCCGCCGACTGGTCAAGCAGTCGCTGCTGTCGCAAAAGAGCGGCAATCCATCAGTGGTTGAAGCCCTGCGCGTACAGCGGCCGTCCGGCAAAGCGGATCTGGGGATCATCGTGCGCTCGGTGCCCTTGAGCGACTGGAGCGAAGGCAAGCAGTGCCCCACCGTGGTGATTTTCATCAGCGACCCGGAGCAGCAGTCCACCGCGCCCCAGGATATAGTCCGCGCACTGTTCGACTTCACCCCGGCGGAAACCCAGCTGGCGATGTTGCTGGCGAACGGCTTGACCCTCGATGAAGCCTCGGAAGAGCTGGGCATCAGCCGCAACACCTCCCGGGCGCACCTGCGCTCGACCTTCTCCAAGACCGGCGTGACCCGCCAGACCATGCTGGTGCGCCTGATCCTGCGCAGCGTGGCGACCCTCGGCTGACCCTCATTGCCGCCCTCGTCCGCTCGGACGATGGCGGCTCCCGTTGTACAGCGCACAGTGTCTTTATCCCAAACAGGGGACTGCCCCATGCGCAACTGCCCAACCATCCTCAAGACTGAACTGCTGGCGCAAAGCGGCCACTTTCAGATCGAAGCCCTGCACCTGCAATTCAGCAACGGCCAGCAGCGGGTCTACGAACGCCTGCGCGGCACCGGTTATCGCTCGGTGATGCTGGTGGCGATGCCCGATCCTGCGCATGTGCTGCTGGTGCGTGAATACGCGGTCGGTGTGGAAAAAACCATCCTCGGCCTGCCCAAGGGTGGCGCCGAGCCCGACGAAGACTATCTGCAGGCGGCGCAGCGCGAGCTCAGCGAAGAAGTCGGCATGCGCGCCGCCCGCCTCACCGAGTTGGGCGAGCTGACACTGGCACCGGGGCATTTGTGCCATCGCTACCGGGTGGTACTGGCCGAACAACTGAGCCCCTGCCAACTGCAAGGTGACGAACCCGAACCCCTGGAATGCCTGAGCGTGCCACTGGCGCAAATCCCCGAACTCGTGGCCCGCGGCGACCTGCATGAAGCCCGGGCGATTGCGGCGCTGTTCATGGCCATGGGCGCCATAGCACGCCGTGGCTGATGCTCAATTTTTTGTAGGAGCTGCCGCAGGCTGCGATCTCTTGACCTTGCTCTAAAAATCAAAAGATCGCAGCCTCGTTGCACTCGGCAGCTCCTACAGGGGATTTTGGCCAGGCACAGATCCCTAGTCCATTCGGACGAAGCCGCTCGCCCTCCACCGCCATAACCTGTCTCTACAACAATAAAACCGTGTCGAGACCCATCATGCGCAAATCTACTTGTGCTCTGTTCATCATCCTCTGTGCGGGTGCTTCCACCAGTCTGTGCCAGCTGTTCAAGAACGAAGCCTACCAACCGACCACCGCCTACTTCAGCTGTTCGAGCACGGCGATCAATTGCTATCCGCCCGTGGTGCGCAATCTGCTGCCTTGAACACGGTTTCCACCGGCCATAAAAAACCACCGAATCATCGGTGGTTTTTTCGTTGCCGCAATAATCAGGTCGGCAGTACCCCCCTGGCCCGCGACAGGGTCAGCGCCAGGTCTTCGATCATGTCTTCCTGACCACCTACGGTTCCGCGTCGGCCCAGTTCCACCAGCAGCTCGCGAGCAGCAATCCCGTACTTCTGCTCGGCGCGCTTGGCGAACAACAGGAACGAGCTGTAGACCCCGGCGTAACCCAGCGTCAGTGCGTCGCGGTCGAGGCGGATCGGCTGGTCCATCATCGGCACCACCAGGTCTTCGGCCACGTCCATGATCTTGTACAGGTCCACGCCACTATTGACGCCCATCCGCTCCAGCACCGCGACGAACACTTCCAGCGGCGTATTACCCGCCCCCGCGCCAAGGCCCGCGACCGAGCCGTCGATGCGCGCGGCACCGGCCTCGATGGCGGCCAGGGAGTTAGCGATGGCCATGCCCATGTTGTGATGCCCGTGGAAACCGACTTCGGTCCCGGCGTTCAGGCCGGCACGCAGGGCCCCGATTTTTTGTGTGACTTCATCGGGCAGCATGTAGCCGGCCGAGTCGGTGCAGTAGATGCAGTTGGCACCGTAGCTCTCCATCAGGCGCGCCTGCTCCAGCAACTTCTCCGGGCTGACCATGTGCGCCATCATCAGGAAGCCGACGGTGTCCAGGCCCATCTTCGCTGACATGCCGATGTGCTGGCCGGACACGTCCGCCTCGGTGCAGTGGGTGGCGACACGAATGGTCGACACGCCGTGTTCATGGGCCATCTTCAGGTGATCGAGGGTACCGATCCCCGGCAGCAACAGGGCCGAGACCTTGGCCTGTTTCATCTGCGGGATCACCGCGCAGAAATACTCCTCGTCGCTGTGAGCCGGGAAGCCATAGTTCAGCGACGCACCGCCCAGGCCATCGCCGTGGGTGATTTCGATCAGCGGCACACCGGCCGCATCGAGACCGGTGGCCACCGAAACCATTTGCTCAATGCTGATCTGGTGCTGTTTGGCGTGCATGCCGTCGCGCAGGCTCATGTCGTGCAGACGGACGCTCTTACCTTGCAAATTCATCGGGATTCTCCACTCAACGGACGGGCAGTTGCAGGGTGCCCTTGTGGGCTTCTTCGGCGAACATCTCGGCCGTGCGCAATCCGGCGGCGGTCATGATGTCGAGGTTGCCGGCGGACTTGGGCAGGAAATCGCCGAGGCCTTCGACCTCGATGAAAATCGACACCTTGCGCCCATCGAACACCGGCCCGTTGATCAGCTTGTAGCCGGGCACATAGCGCTGCACTTCACGGACCATCTCCAGCACCGAGGTGCGGATCGCGTCCTGGTTCGGTTCGTCATCGGTCAGGCAGTGGATGGTGTCGCGCATCATCAACGGCGGCTCGGCCGGGTTGATCACGATGATTGCCTTGCCGCGTCGGGCGCCGCCGATCTTCTCCACCGCACCGGCCGTGGTGCGGGTGAACTCGTCGATGTTCTGCCGCGTGCCCGGGCCGACCGAACCGGAAGAGACCGTCGCGACGATTTCGCCGTAGCTCACCGGCTGCACCCGCGACACCGCCGCCACCATCGGGATGGTCGCCTGGCCACCGCAAGTGACCATGTTGACGTTCATCGCCAGGCTCGACGCGTGCTCCTTGAGGTTGACCGGCGGCACGCAGTACGGGCCGATGGCTGCTGGCGTGAGGTCGATCATGATCACGCCCAGTTCATTGAGCTTGCGGCTGTTCTCCGCATGCACGTAGGCCGAGGTGGCATCGAAGGCGATGCGAATGTCATCGTCGAGGACGTGGGGCAGCAAGCCGTCGACACCGCCGGCGGTGGTTTTGATGCCCATTTCCCGAGCACGTTTCAGGCCCTCGGATTCAGGGTCGACACCCACCATCCACACCGGCTCGATCCATTGCGATCGGCACATTTTCATCAGCAGATCGGTGCCGATATTGCCCGGGCCGATAATGGCCGCTCTGAGTTTTTTGCTCATTAGGTTAAAACTCCAAAAGTCAGGCGCAGAAAGACACCCGGGCACTGCCCAGGCCATCAATGGTCAGTTCAAAACGGTCACCGGCACGGGCTGGTTCCAGCGGTACCAGAGAACCGGACAGGATGATTTCCCCGGCCTTGAACGGAATGCCGAAGGCACCCAGGGTGTTGGCCAGCCAGGCCACGGCGGTCAGCGGATTGCCTTGCACCGCCGAACCCAGGCCTTCGCTCAGGGGCTCACCGTTCTTGAACACGCGCATGCGCAAATTCGGCAGGTCCAGCTCGCGCGGGTCGACCTTGCTGTCGCCCAGCACGAATACGCCGCAGGAGGCGTTGTCAGCGACCGTGTCCTGGATGCGGATGCGCCAGTCGTGAATCCGCGAGTCGACGATCTCGAAGCACGGCATCACGTATTCGGTGGCGGCCAGCACGTCGGCTTCGGTGATGCCGGGGCCGACCAGGTCATGCTTGAGCTTGAAGGCGATCTCGCCCTCGGCACGGGGCTGGATCAGTTTGTTGGCGGACAGGGAAATCCGGGCATCGTCATCGAACGACATCTGCCGCGTGATGAAGCCGAAATCCGGCTGATGCACGTTGAGCATTTGCTGCACCGCCGCCGAGGTCACGCCGATTTTCTTGCCGACGATCTGGTCACCGGCCGCCACCCGACGCTCTATCGCGTACAGGGAAATGTGATAGGCGTCTTCGATGCTGATCGACGGCCAACGCTCGGTCAGCGGCGCCAGGGTGGAGCCGCTGAGCAGCGCCTGATAAAGCTCTTCGCCGAACTCACGGCGCAATTGCACGCTCATCCGCGGGCCTCCTGAAGAAACGCCAGGCACTGGCGGTTGAACAAGTCACGGTGCTCGACCTGGACCCAATGCCCGCACTCGCTGAGCATCACGAAACGGATGCCGGTGCAGTTTTCAAGCATGGTCTGGGCACCGGAGGACGGGCAGAACTTGTCGTTCATGCCCCAGAAACCGAGGATCGGGCACTGCAATTCACCCAGGCGCGACGTCATGTTCGGCACCTGCATGGTCGACAGCACACACACCGGTTGCTGTTGCACCACCGCCACCCGTTCGTTGACCGTTTCGTCGCTGATCAGGCTTTCATCGAACAGTTGCAGGGCCAGCAGGCGACGCATGCCCGCGGCGTCGTTCAGCTCACCTTTGGCGAAGGCCGCACCCATTTTCTGGATGCCTTCCATCTGCAGGTAATACTGTTCCTTTTCCATCAGGCCACCGGGCGCCATCAGCACCAGACGGCTGACACGCTGCGGTTGGTCGAGGGCCAGTTTGATCGCGATCGCGCCGCCCAATGAGTTGCCGATGAGCGCGCAACGCTGGATATCCAGGGCGTCGAGCAAGCCGCTCAGGGCCGCGACGAAGAAGTCCAGGGTGTAAAGGGTGTCAGGCTTGTCCGAAGCGCCGTAGCCCGGCAGATCCGGGACGATCACCCGGTAACCGGCCTCGGCGAACACCGGGTAGTTCTGCTTGAAGTTGCTGTGACCGCTGGCGCCCGGCCCGCTGCCATGGATGAAAATCACCGGCTCGCCGTTGCCGGTGTCTTGCCCGCCGATGTCTTTATAGTGCAGCTGCAAACCATCCGGCAGCGTAACGAAGTGCCCTTGCGCTGAAGCGCCCATAAGGTGTCCTCCCGGCCTGTTGTTGTAGCGGGATTATTCCGAGGGGCCGGGTGATCAACATCGTCCGACAAGACTACCTAGTCCCTTTGGACGTTGGCCTGCACAAGGCTGCGGACCTAGCATCGACGGCATTCCCGAGCGACAAAAAGAGAACTCCCATGCTTGATCCGATGGACTTTCGCGGCAAAGTGGTACTGGTCACCGGCGGTGGTAAAGGTGTCGGACGCGGCATTACTCAGCGCTTTCTGGACTGTGGCGCCGAAGTGGTGATTTGCGGTCGCGAAGCCCCGCCAACCCTGCCTTCCAGTGCCGGGCGTGAGGCGCTGTTCGTGCCCTGCGACCTGCGCGACGTCGAACAGTCCGGGCGCTTGATCGCACAAATCGTCGAGCGTTTCGGTCGCCTCGATGTGCTGGTCAACAACGCCGGGGGTTCGCCGAGTGCCGACGCGGCCACCGCCTCGCCGCGTTTCAGCGAGGCAATCATCCGTTTGAACCTGATCGCACCGCTGAACCTGTGCCAGCAGGCCAACGAGGTGATGCAGGCCCAGGCCGACGGCGGTGCGATCATCAACATCTGCAGCGTCAGCGCCACCCGCCCTTCCCCCGGCACCGCCGCCTATGGCGCGGCCAAGGCCGGACTGCTGAACCTGACCACCTCGCTGGCGGTGGAATGGGCACCGAAGGTGCGGGTCAATGCGGTCACCGCCGGGCTGATTCTCACCGAGCAGGCGGCCATGCATTATGGTGACGACGCGGGCATTGCCCGGGTGGCGGCGACCATTCCATTGCAACGACTGGCGACCCCGGAAGACATTGGCGACACCTGCCTGTACCTGGCCTCGAAGCTGGCCCGTTACGTCAGCGGCGCGGACATTGCGGTGCATGGCGCGGGCGAACGCCCGGCGTTTCTCGACGCGGCCCAATCCTGAAGTGATCGCAGCCTTCGGCAGCTCCTACAATTGAACCTCAATCTCTGTAGGAGCTGTCGAGTAAAACGAGGCTGCGATCTTTCAAGCATTCAAATAACAAGAGGAATTCCGACATGCCCGCAATCGCCAGCCACAGTGTTTTGCTCGATCTCCCACCTCAAGCCGTCTGGGCCAAACTGCGCGACCTGAGCCTCGCCCCGCACTACGTGCCGGGCCTGACCGGTTGCCAGTTTCATCCAGGCGCAATGGAAGGCCTTGGCACCAGTCGCCGGGTGTTGCGCAAGGGCGGTCAGTATCTGGATGAAAGCGTGGTGCAGTGGCAGGAAGGCTCGGGGTTCGTGTTGCGGTTGCACAAGGGCGGCAATGACTCGCCCTTTCCTTTTCGCCAGGCGAGTTTCAGTTATGCCTTGCAAGCCGATGGCAACGCGACCCGCATCACCCTGCAAATGAATTACAGCCTGCGCGGTGGCAGGCTGTTTGAAAGGTTGCTGGCCAAGTCCTTCAACAAGGTCGTGCAGCAGATTGCCGAGAACCTCAAGGCTTACTACGAAACCGGCCGAACGCAGAATCCGGATATGGCTGTCAGCACATCCAACATTGATGTCGCCTGACACGCCGCCTTCGCGAGCAGGCTCCCACAGGGGCCACCTCGGGGGTGAGCCGCCTTCAGGAACGCGCCACTTCCGAGTGAGCGGTAAAACGGGTGGCGACGATCTTCCATTGGCCGGCGATACGCTGGTAACGGTCCTGATAGAACCCACCCAACTGCCGCGTCGCCCCGCTCTCGCCATCCAGATTGAAATACCACAGGGCCCAACGGCCCTGGGCCTGATCCTCGCTCAGCACTTCGATTTCCGGGTTGGCGCCGTGATGCAGGTCGATCACCCGCTCATGGCAAGCCAGTTCGCGGTACAGCGCGACAAAACTGTCGCGCTCGCGGAAGATTCCCAACGGCCCATAATCGATCAGCACTGCACCTTCGGCAAAGCAGTCGGCAATCACCTCGACCTGCTTGAGGTCGCAGGCGTTGAGATAGCGGTGCTTGAGCTGGCGGATGTCCTCCAGCGCTTCCAGGCGGGCGATCCGCTGCTCCAGATTCATGCTGCACCTCGCGCCGTCACATTGACTTCACTCCAGAAGGCTTTCATCGAACGGATCTTGCCGTCGGCGTCGAACTCCATTACGTCGATCACATGCAACGAGCACGGTTGCCCGCCCCACTCCATGTCGACCCGGAACGGCATCGCCCCGCAACCGTTGAGTGTCGCGCGCACCGGGCCGGTGCGGGTTGCGGAGACTTTCATCGCACCCAGTCCTTCACGGTAAAAGCGCGCGATGGCGTCGATGCCCTGCAACGGCGCCTGGCCGACCGGGTCTTCAACGGTGGCGTCTTTGGCGTAGAGCGCGAGGATGCCCTCGATGTCGCTGGCATCCACCAGTTCCACATAGCGAGCCATGGTCGCCTGGATATGTTGTGCGCTGATCATTCAGACCACCTCGAACAGAGCAGCAGCGCCCATGCCGCCACCGATGCACATGCTCACCACCACGTAACGCAAGCCGCGACGCTGGCCTTCGACCAACGCGTGACCAACCATCCGCGCACCGGACATGCCAAACGGATGGCCGATGGAGATCGCCCCGCCGTTGACGTTCAGGCGCTCGGCCGGAATGCCCAGGGTGTCGCGGCAGTACAGCACCTGACAGGCGAACGCTTCGTTCAACTCCCAGAGGCCGATGTGGTCCATGGTCAGGCCGTGGCGCTTGAGCAGCTTGGGGATGGCGTACACCGGGCCGATGCCCATCTCGTCGGAATTGCAGCCGGCGACAGCCATGCCGCGATAGATCCCCAGCGGTTCCAGGCCACGTTTCTCGGCCATTTTCGCGCTCATCAACACCGAAGCCGACGCGCCATCGGACAACTGCGAGGCATTGCCGGCGGTGATGAAACGCCCCTTTTCGCTCCACTGCCCGCCCGGCCATACCGGCTCCAGCGCTTTCAGGCTCTGGAGACTGGTGTCGATGCGGTTGCACTCGTCGCGCAGCAAGGTGACGGTTTCATAACGGGTTTCGCCGGTGGCCTTGTCGAACAGGGCCTTGCGGCTGGTCAGCGGCGCCAGCTCGCGGTCGAAGCGCCCGGCGCTCTGGGCCTGTGCGGTGCGCAGCTGGCTCTGATAGCTGTATTCGTCCTGCTCGTCGCGGGAGATGCCGTAGCGCGCGGAGACGATCTCGGCGGTTTCGATCATCGGGATATAGGCGTGCGGGTCCAGCTCAATCACCGAAGCCGACTGGTTGCGATACAGGTTCTTGTGCTTGTTCTGCACCAGGGAAATCGACTCCAGGCCACCGGCCACGGCGATGTCGATTTCGTCGCACATGATGCCTTTGGCGGCCATGGCGATACTCATCAGGCCCGACGAACACTGGCGCTCGACGGCCATCCCGGCAACCGACGCCGGCAAGCCGCCGGCAATCGCGCACAGGCGGCCCAGGTTATAGGACTGCGTACCCTGCTGCGCCGCGGCGCCGATGATCACGTCGTCCACTTCACCCGGCTCGATGCCGGCACGGCGCACGGCTTCGCGCACCACGTGGCCGCCCAGTTGCGGCGCTTCGGTGTCATTGAACGCACCGCGAAAGGCTTTGCCGATCGGAGTGCGGGCGGTGGAAACGATGACGGCTTCTTTCATGCTGGATTCCTCGAAAATGCTGTTGAAGGTCAGGCCGGGTAATAGCGACTGATGGTGTCGACCACGACGCCTGGACGTTCCTCGCTGTCGATTTCGACGCTGACACGGATGGTCGCCTGCACGCCGCCTTTCACTTCCTCGACCGCGATCAGTTGCGCACTGCCGCGCACCCGCGAGCCGACGCGCACCACCGAGGGGAAGCGCACCCGCTCACAACCGTAATTGACGCCCATGGCCAGGCCGCGGACCTCAACGATCTGCGGCAAGAACAGATTGACCAGCGCCAGGCTCAGGTAGCCGTGGGCGATGCAGGTACCAAACGGGCCGCTGGCGGCCTTGAGCGGATCGACGTGAATCCACTGGTGATCGCCGGTGGCATCGGCGAACTGGTTGATTCGGTCCTGTTCCAGCAACAGCCAGTCACTGGCGCCGAGTGATTCGCCCACGGCGTCGAACAAGGCCATCGGTGTGTCGAAAATACGTGGCATGGTCACGCCCTCTGGCTGGACACCGACAACACTTCGCCGGTCATGTAGGAGCTGTAGTCGCTGGCCAGGAACATCATCACGTTGGCCACTTCCCAGACTTCGGCGGCGCGGCCGAACGCTTCGTTGGCGGCCAGTTGATCGAGCACCGCCTGGGGCGCGGATTTGCGCAGGAAATCGTGCAGGGCAATGCTCGGGCTGACCGCGTTGATGCGGATGCCGTAGTCGGCGGCCTCGACCGCTGCGCAGCGGGTCAGCGCCATCACCCCGGCCTTGGCGGCGGCGTAGTGCGCCTGCTCTTTCTGCGCGCGCCAGCCCAGCACCGAGGCGTTGTTGACGATCACCCCGGCACGCCGCCCCATCATTTTCGGCAGCATGGCGCGGGTCATGCGCATGGTGCCGGTGAGCGTCACGTCGATGACCCGATTCCACTCTTCGTCGGCCATGTCCACCAGCAAGCGCGAGCCGCCAAGCCCGGCGTTGTTGATCAGCACATCGACGCCTTGCAGGTCACGCTCGGCGCAGGCGACCAACTGCTGCACCTGGGCTTCGTCGGCGACGTTGCAGACCTGGCCGAACACCTGTTGCAGCCCGGTGGTTTCGCGGATCTTCAGCACCGCCTCGGCCAACCGGCCTTCGTGGATATCGCTGATCATCAACGCACGGCAGCCTTCTTCGGCAGCGCGCACGGCGGCGGAAAAACCGATCCCGGCACCGGCGGCGGCGGTAATCAGTACCGACTTGCCGCGCAGCAGGCCGCGACCTTCAACATATTGAGGTACAGACATGAACTCTCTCCTTTCAGGCGCGCGGACGCGGCTCTTTGGGCATGCCCAAGGCACGCTCGGCAATGATGTTGCGCTGGATTTCGTTGCTGCCGCCGTAGAGGGTGTCGGCGCGGCTGAACAGGTACAGCGACTGCAAACGGGTGAGTTGGTAAGGTCCGGCTTCGAGCAATTCCGCCTCGGCGCCGAGGACGTCCATCGCCAACTTGCCGAGGCTGGCGTGCCAGGTCGACCAGAACAGCTTGTAGATGGTCGCCTCTTTGCGCAGCGAACCGTCCTGGCTACCCGAGAGCATGCGCAGCGAGTTGTAGCGCATGATCCGCAAACCGCTCCAGGCTTCGGCCAGGCGCTGACGCAGGATCGGGTCGCGGTCGGCGCCGTTGGCGCGGGCCTTGGCGATGATTTCGTTGAGTTCATTCTGGAACTGCATTTGCTGGCCGAGGGTCGAGACGCCGCGCTCGAACCCCAGCAGCGCCATGGCGATCTTCCAGCCTTCGCCCGGCTCGCCGATGATGTTGGTGGCGTCGGTGCGGGCATCGTCGAAGAACACTTCGTTGAATTCCGAGGTGCCGGTCAGTTGCTCGATGGGGCGTACGGTGATTTCCGTCTGGGCCATCGGCACCAGCAGGAACGACAGACCGCGATGGCCGACGCTGCCTGGTTCGGTGCGGGCGATGACAAAACACCAGTCCGACTCGTGGGCCAGGGAGGTCCAGACTTTCTGGCCATTGATGATCCAGCTGCCGGAGGTTTCATCCAGCGTTGCACGGGTCTTGACGTTGGCCAGGTCGGAACCGGCGCCCGGCTCTGAATAGCCCTGGCACCAGAACGACGTACCGCTGACGATCCCCGGCAAAAAGTGCTGTTGCTGCTCGACCGTGCCGAACGCGGCGATGGTCGGCCCGGCCAGGCCTTCGCCGATATGGCCCATGCGGCCGGGGCCGCCGGCGCGGGCGTACTCCTCGTTGAAGATCACCTGCTGGGTGATCGACAGGCCACGCCCGCCATGTTCCGGCGCCCAGCCGACGCAGGTCCAGCCGCCTTCGGCGAGCTTGCGCTCCCAGGCTTTTCGTTCTTCGGGAAACATGTGCTCGTCGCCCGGCCCGCCGCGAAAACGCAGGGCTTCGAACTCGCCGCGGAGGTTGGCGCTCATCCAGTCGGCCACTTCCCGGCGGAAGCACTCGTCCTGCTCGCTGAAACTGATTTTCATGGCTGCTCTCCCAGAATCACCGAAGCAATGCGCTCGCGATGCCAGGCCGGCAGCCCGAGGAAACTCTCGCTGGCACGGGCGCGCTTGAAGTAGAGGTGCGGGTCGTATTCCCAGGTGAAACCGACACCGCCATGCAACTGGATCGATTCGGACGCACAAGAGAAGTAAGTCTCGGAGCACTGCGCCTTGGCCAGCGCAGCCGCCAGCGGCAGTTCGGCCGCGACTTGGGGATCACCCTGGGGATCGAGGACTTCCTGGGCCACGCATGCGGCGTAATAACTGGCCGAACGGGCACATTCGACTTGCAGCATCATGTCGGCGGCGCGGTGTTTGAGGGCCTGGAAACTGGCAATCGGGCGACCGAACTGCTGGCGTTCCAGCATGTAGGCCACGCTGAGATCGAGTACTTGCTGCGCGCCGCCGGTCTGCTCGGCAGCCAGGCCGATACAGGCCAGTTGCAGGACTCGTTCAAGGTGCGGCCAGCCATTGCCGAGTTCACCCAGCAGGCAGTCGGCTTCAAGGTACAGGCCCTTGAGCTGGATCCGCGCCTGACGCCGAGTCTGGTCCATGGTCGGCAACATTTGCCGTTCGATGCCTGCGCGTGCGGCGTTCACGGCAAACAGGCTGATGCCCGTTTCGCCAGTGGTTGCGGGTTGGCGGGCGGCAATGATCAACAGGTCGGCACCATGGCCGTCGAGCACATGCTTGAGGGTACCGTCGAGGACGAACCCGTCGCCTTCAGCCACCACCGTTGCCTGGACATCATCGGCCGACCAGCCGTTGGCACTGCTGAACGCCAGGGTCGCGGTCACGCTGCCGTCGGCAATCGACGGCAACCAGCGCTGCTTCTGTTCATCATTGGCCGCCAGCAATAGCGCAGGGGTGGCCATGCAAGCGGTGGCGAAAAACGGCGAGCACAGCAAACGGCGGCCCATCTGTTCCAGCAGGATCGTCAGCTCGACAAAGCCGAGGCCCAGGCCACCATAGGTTTCGGGGATATGAATGGCCGGCCAGTACATTTCCTGGCACAGACGCTGCCAGAGGGCTTCGTCGAAACCCCGTTCACTGACCATCGCCGCGCGTACGGCGGCAGAATCCGAGACATCGGCGAGGAAGCCCTCGGCCGATGCGCGGATCATTTCCTGTTCGTCGCTGAATGCAAACTCCATCGCGGCGCCTTCTGCTCGTTTGGCGGGGCACGCGTGGCGCAACACCCCTTTGAGCATGAAGTTTGGCGCCAGCAGGAGGCGGCAGAATCGTTAGCCTTGCCTAGTCCGAACGGGCGATGTCAAAGTGCGCCCACGCAAGTGAAAAACATGAATCGGCTAAGGATGCAGAACCATGAGCACTGAGCAAGAGACGACTTTCGACGAGCCGCGGCTCAACAGTACGGAAATCCGCATTCTGGGTTCGCTGATCGAGAAACAGGCCACCAGCCCGGAAACCTATCCCCTGACCCTCAATGCCCTGGTGATTGCCTGCAACCAGAAAACCAGCCGCGAGCCGGTGATGAACCTGACGCCTGGCCAGGTTGGCCAGAGCCTGCGCGCCCTCGAAGGACGCGGCTTCACCAGACTGGTGATGGGCAGCCGCGCCGACCGCTGGGAACACAAGGTGGACAAGGCCCTGGAGCTGGTACCGGCACAGGTCATCCTGACCGGGCTGATGTTTCTGCGCGGCCCGCAGACCGTCAATGAACTGCTGACCCGCAGTGGCCGCATGCATGAATTCGAAGACACCGAACAGGTGGTGCATCAACTCGAACGCCTGATTGCCCGGGGCTTGGCCGTGCTGATTCCACGTCAGGCCGGTCAGCGCGAAGACCGCTATACCCACGCCTTGGGTGATCCGGCGGATATCGAGGCGATCATGGCGGCACGGCAAAACCCGACCGAACGGGGTGGCAGCGGGGTTTCGGTTGAACGGATCGAAGAACTGGAAGCGCGGATTGCTGCCCTGGAAGAAAGGCTGGCTCGGCTCGAGTAATCAGGCTACAGAGATCCCGATGTGGGAGCGAGCCTGCTCGCGATGGCGGACTGTCAGTCACATCAATGCCGGATGGGCCGACGCTTTCGCGAGCAAGCCCGCTCCCACAGGGGTTTGGCGGTGTTCGCGCCTATTCGCCGTCCCAGTAATCCACTCCATCGGCTTGCCGGGCAACGGCAACAAAGCCTGACGCATTACCCTCGGCATCCACCTTGAAGTCATCCATCACGGCATACTTGCCGGAATCCGGGTACTCACAGATCTCCGGTGATTGCTGGGTGCTGACGGCCAGGTACCGCAACTCGCCGTTGCTGGTATTGATGATCTGGTGCGCCTTTTCAGGCCCGCCCGGTGGACAGGCGATCACATCACCGGTGCGGATCGGAAAACGTTCGGTTCCCAGGCGGACCTCTCCCTCCCCGGCCACAACGTAGAACATTTCCTCATTGACCCGATGACTGTGGAACGGGCTGCCGCGCATGCCTGGCTCCAGCGCATACAGGCGATAACCCAGCTTTTGCGCCCCCAATTGCTGACCGACTCGGGCCAGGCGCTGTTGATAGCGCCCGGCGGTTTCACCGCCCGGCGCAAACGCTTCGGGCAGCGGTTCAAGTTCGACTGAGTCCAGATTGAGAATGGGGGGATGCATGGACACCTCCTAGCTGCGGGCAAACGCCACGGCCTTCTGGAATTGCTCGTCTGTCGGCCGTACACCGGTATAGAGCACAAATTGCTCCAGCGCCTGGATCGCGATCACTTCAAGCCCGGTGATGACCCGCTTGCCTTCGGCGCGAGCACGCACGATCAGCGGTGTTTCCGATGGGATCGCCACCACATCGAAGACAGTTTCTGCTTTTTCGATCACTTCAGGCTCAAAAGCCAGTTGCTCGGCCTCCGGTCCTCCCGTCATGCCGATCGGGGTAACGTTGACCAGCATTTGCGGGCGACGGCTCCCCAGCTCGGCCTGCCACTCATATCCCAATGACTGCGCCAGCGCCTGTCCGGCGCGCTCGTTGCGGGCCACGATCACGCCGTTTTCATAGCCGCCATCGCGCAAGGCGCTCGCTACGGCCTTGGCCATGCCTCCACTGCCGCGCAAGGCAAAGGTCGAGTCCTTGGGCACCTGGTGTTTTTCCAGTAACTGGGCCACGGCGATGTAGTCGGTGTTGTAGGCCTTGAGATGACCGTCGGTGTTGACGATGGTGTTGATCGATTGAATGGCGGCGGCAGACGCGTCGAGTTCATCCACCAAGGCAATGCAGGCTTCCTTGAATGGCATCGACACGCCACAGCCACGAATCCGCAGGGCGCGAATCCCGGCAACGGCCCCCGTCAGGTCCTGGCTGGCAAAGGCCTTGTAGTAAAAATTCAGGCCCAGTTGTTCATACAGATGATTGTGAAAACGCAGACCAAAGTTCCCGGGGCGTGCTGAAAGGGACATGCACAGCTGGGTGTCTTTGTTGGGGTTCATCTGCATGGGCAAGCTCCTTCAAATGCACTTTTCGGATGGACGGGATTAGCCCTCCATCGGGTTCTGATCGATCATTTAAGTGTGTTATCGCGGCCTTACACGGGTCGGTAAAAAAGTCGCTACAGACCTTACACAAAATTTACCTCGCGGCCGTGCTGTTTTTCGAAAAAAAGCTGTCTTAGAAGTATCCCCGCGACAATCCCTGGGTCTATTGCAGACACAGGCGCCGGGTTGAAGAACCGAGGAACTATCATGATCCGTAAAGTCCCCACAGTAGCCTTGCTGATCGGCACCCTCGCTATCGCAGGACAGGCGCAAGCCGGTCATGGTAATGACGCCGCGGTATTTGGAGCGATCGTCGGTACTGCCATCGTCGGCTCGGCTCTGATCAACGCCAACCGCCCGGTCTATGTCGCACCGCAACCGGTCTACTACCAGCCCGCGCCGGTTTATTACGCGCCACCGCCTCCGGTTTACTACCAGCCGGCCCCGGTCTACGTGCAGCAACCGATCTACTACCGTCCGGCCCCGGTGTACTACGGCCCACCCCGTGGCTACTACGGTCCACCCCGTGGTTACTATGGCCCACCACGGGGCTACTACGGCCACGGCCATGGTCGCTGGTAACGAACGCTTCAAGCCCCGCTGAACCAGCGGGGCTTTTTTATCCCCGTTTGTCGGTACAGGTCTGGATAAATCTCGCCAAGGTCGCTATCGGGACAGTGCCCGTGGCAGAAGTTGGCAAGATGGACTCGACCCGTTTTCTGCCGTGCGGCAAAAAACGGTCATATTTTTGTCATGACAGTTCCGCAAGCTCGGTGCTGTCCGTCGAAAACAGGTTGATAACAACAAGGACGACCACATGCCCACGCAAAACCCGCACCGCATCGTCGGTCTGTGCACCTCCGGCAAGGTGTACAACGCACTGACCGAACTCAAGCACCTGGAAGGTCATCGCAGCGCCAAGTTTCTCTCGCTGCTGGCGCAAAGCCTGGTGCGCAAGGGCCTGCTCAACGAGCAGGAAGTGGTTCATATGCTCGATCAGGTGGTCGACTGACCGACCAACGGTCGTTTGCCCCATCCGGCATCAATGACCACTATCGAAAGCGTTGATTACCCCTCAAGGCACCCGGACCTTAAAGTAACTCCACAGATTGATGGAGGTACTTGTCATGTCCAAGGTTCAGATCATGTCCGTTATCGGCAGCGCCGTCCCCGCACAGCTCAGGGAACTGGGCATGCTCGCCTGCTGGTATCTGGTGCGGGACGGCGTGCAGATCAGCGGCCCGCTCACTTCGCTGCCCGCGGCAAAGGAGCTGTCGCAACGCATCGGCACTGGCCAGTCCGGCAGGCTGAGCGCTTAAGGCAGCTGCACCCGCGGTTTGGTTTCAATGAAAATGGCCCAGCTCGACATGAACAGGGCCGCGATCAACGGGCCGATGACAAAGCCGTTCAGTCCGAAAATCGCCAGGCCGCCGAGGGTCGAGATCAGGATCATGTAGTCCGGCATCCTGGTGTCTTTGCCCACCAGTAACGGCCGGAGCAGGTTGTCCACCAGCCCGATCACGAAGACCCCGAACAATACCAGCACCACGCCCTTCCAGATCGCCCCGGTAAACAGGAAAAACACCGCCACCGGCACCCAGACTATTCCCGCTCCCACCGCCGGCAGCAGCGACAGAAACGCCATCAACACCGCCCAGAGCAATACGCTGGGAATGCCCAGGAACCAGAAGATCAGACCGCCCAGCGCGCCTTGGGTGATCGCCACCAACAGGTTGCCTTTCACAGTGGCCCGCACCACACGATTGAACTTGAGCTGCAATCGGCGTTTCTGCTGCTCCTGCAACGGCACCGCCTGGCGCACCTTGCGCGCGAGTTCCGCACCGTCGCGCAGGAAGAAAAACAGCAGGTACAGCATGATGAAGATACTGACGATGAACTCGAACGTGCCCTGGCCGAAACTGAACGCCTGGGAGGCCAGCACCTGCCCACCGGTCATTGCGCTCTTGACGATTTTCTCTCGCAGCCCGCTCAACTCGCCCAAGCCGAAGCGATCCAGCAGATACTGGAAATACGGTGGCAGGCTGTGCTTGAACTGCGACACGTACCCGGCGATGTCGAGTTCACCGCTCTCGACGCGCTTGTAGAGTACCGCTCCCTCCTGGACCAGCAAGGTGCTGATGATGATCACCGGTAGAATCGCGATCACCAGGCAAATGCTCAATGTGCACAGCGTCGTGAGGTTGCGTTGCCAGCCGAACTTCAGTTGCAGTCGGCTCTGCAGTGGCGCAAAGACGATGCCGAGGATCACCGCCCAGAACGCTGCGCCGTAAAACGGCAGCAGGATCCAGATGAAGGCAGCGCTCACCAGCACCAGTAAAACCATCAAGGACTTGTCTTGCAGTGTCGTTTCGTTCATGTCCGATCCGTGCCAGCCAGTCAGGACGAAAAACTTTCGCCTTGATGTTTAGTCCGCCACGGCTCGCGCGAGTGCCATCAGTTTATTGATCCGGCATAGATCCAGGTCAATAAAGCCTTGGCACAGGGCATTTACCCTGTGCGGCTTTTGCGACCGACACTGCCATGAACCTCACCGCGCCTGAACTGCTCGCCCCCGCCGGCACCTTGAAAAACATGCGTTACGCCTTCGCCTACGGCGCCGATGCCGTGTACGCCGGCCAGCCGCGCTACAGCCTGCGGGTGCGCAACAATGAATTCGACCACGCCAACCTGGCCCTCGGCATTCGCGAGGCACAGGCCCAGGGCAAGCGCTTCTACGTGGTGGTGAACATCGCGCCGCACAACGCCAAGCTCAAGACCTTCCTCAAGGACCTTGAACCGGTGATCGCCATGGCCCCGGATGCGCTGATCATGTCCGACCCTGGCCTGATCATGCTGGTGCGCCGGCACTACCCGCAAATGCCGGTCCACCTTTCGGTGCAGGCCAATACGGTGAACTGGGCGAGCGTCGAGTTCTGGCAGCAGCAAGGCCTGAGCCGGATCATCCTGTCCCGGGAGCTGTCCCTGGAAGAAATCGCCGAGATCCGCAAGCAAGTGCCGGCCATGGAACTGGAAGTGTTCGTGCACGGCGCGTTGTGCATGGCCTATTCCGGGCGCTGCCTGCTGTCGGGCTATATGAACAAGCGTGACGCCAATCAGGGCAGTTGCACCAATGCCTGTCGCTGGAAATATTCGGCGCAACCGGCCACAGAAAACACTCTCGGCGAGATCGTGCAGCAGTATCAACCGGAACCCACCCTGGGCATCGGGGCGCCCACCGGGCAGGTGTTCCTGTTGCAGGAAGCCAATCGTCCCGGCGAACAGATGCCGGCCTTCGAAGACGAACATGGCACTTACATCATGAACGCCAAGGACCTGCGCGCCGTGCAGCACGTCGAACGCCTGGCCCACATGGGCGTGCACTCCCTGAAAATCGAAGGCCGGACCAAATCGCACTTTTATTGCGCGCGCACCACCCAGGTTTATCGCCGCGCCATCGACGATGCGCTGGCGGGCCGGGCCTTCGACCGCGGCCTGATGACCGACCTGGAATCCCTCGCCCAGCGCGGCTATACCGAAGGCTTTCTGCGCCGGCATGTGCATGACGAGTACCAGAACTACCAGAACGGCAGCTCGGTCTCGGAGCGCCAGCAGTTTGTCGGTGAACTGACCGGGCAGCGGCGGGATCGCCTGGCCGAGGTCAAGGTGAAGAACCGTTTCGGACTGGGCGATCACATGGAGCTGATGACGCCCAAGGGCAACTTCCACTTCGATCTGCATCAGTTGCAAAACGCCAGGGGCAAAGGAATCGAGGTAGCGCCGGGGGATGGGCATACGGTGTATTTGCCGATACCGGATGCAGTGGATCTGGGTTTTGGCCTGCTAATGCGGGATATCGGCACACCGTAACCCCCCCTGTAGGAGCTGCCGAAGGCTGCGATCTTTTGACGTTGCCTTTCAAGATCAAAAGATCGCGGCCTTCGGCAGCTCCTACATTGGCTGATCCTGAACCTAGGCAAACTCCTCGCGCAGCATCGCCACAAACGCTTCACGCGCCGGGTGCACCCCGGCGTTTTCGTGCCAGTAGAACAGGTTGTCGACGGCGGTCAGTTCGGGGAATTCAAACCCCACACAGCCGGCGCCTTTGGCGTATTGGTCGAACACGCCCTTGGGCACCAGTGCCACGCCGGCCCCGGCACTGACGCAACCGACAATCGCACCATAACTGGCCAGGCTGACAATCGGCAGCGCCTGGCCCTGTCGCAACAACCAATGCTCCAGCGCCGCCCGGTATGGGCAACCCTGGGGCCACATGAACACGGTCTGGTCTTGCAGATCGCTGACGTTCCGCAGCCGCCCCAGGGAGGTCGAGGCGATCAGTAGCAGCTCTTCGCGGTACATCGGCGTGCGCTTGAGGTGTGAACGCTCGACATCCACCGCCACGATGGCGCCGTCGAGCTTGTGATTGAGCGTGTCGTCGAGCAACTGCCCCCAGGAGCCGGTGGTCAGCTCCAGCGCCACCTGCGGGAAACGCTTGTGGAATTTCGCCAGCAGGCGCGGCAATCGCCCGGTGGCCGACGACTCGATGGCACCGATGCGCAACGGCCCCGAGGGCTCGGCCGACGGGTCGACCGCGCGCTTGGCCTCGGCGGTGAGGGCAAGAATTTTCGAGGCGTAGGCCAGGAAGGTTTGCCCCGACGGGCTGATGCGCAGCCCTCGGCCCTCACGCAGAAACAGCGCGACACCCAGTTCGGCCTCAAGGGCCTTGATCCGTGCCGTGATGTTCGACGGCACGCAATGCAGTAATTCGGCCGCGCGGGCGATGCTGCCGACATCGGCCACGGTCTTGAACATGCGAATCTGTGCCAGCTCCATACATCACCCATAGTGAACGATCAGAGCAGTATAAGTCAGTTGTGGCGAACGATCCGCTTTCTGATACTCGGTGCATCCGCCCACAGGTGCACGACCATGAAGCCGCTCACACCCTCCCCCGTTTCCCCCTGGAAAATCATTCTGGCCATGGCGTTTGTCGTGGCGTGCTGGGGCTATTCCCCGACCGGCATCCATATCGGCTTGCAGGCCTACGACCCCGTGCACCTGGCGCTCCTGCGCTTCCTGCTGGCTTCTGTGTTCATGGCGGTGGTCGCGATGTTCAAGAGCATTCGCCTGCCGAGCCTGCGCGATCTGCCGCTGATGTTCGGCCTGGGTTTCTTCGCGGTGAGCCTGCACCACGTGGCGATCAACTTCGGGCAGCAAGGTGTCAGTGCTGGCGCTTCGAGCGTCCTGGCCCAGACCACGCCGCTGTTCAGCACGCTGATCGCGCGCTTCGTGTTCAAGGATCAGGTGAGCCAGTGGCGCTGGGGATGCGTGCTGCTCGGGTTGTTGGGCGTGGTGATTGTGGTGGCGGGCGATCATGGCCTGGGCAGCATTGATGCCCACGGTTTGCTGATCCTGCTGGCGGCGGTGTCCTGGAGCCTCTACTTTGCCCTGCAAAAGCATCACACCGGACGTTACGACGGGCTGACACTGGTGTGTTACACGGTGTGGTCCGGGACGGCGCTGTTGCTGGTTTTCTTGCCCGGCCTGGCAGATCAAGTCGCCCTGGCACCGATGCGCGTGCAGTTTGCGGTGATTGCCCTGGGGATATTCCCCAGCGCCCTGGCGTACCTGGCCTGGGCCTATGTGCTGGCGCATGTCGATTTGAGCCGGGCGACGATGACCCTGTATCTGACGCCGCCGACGGCGATGGTGATTGCATCCTATGCGCTTGGTGAGCGGCCGACATTGATGATCGTGGTCGGCGGGCTGGTGGTGTTGGCGAGTGTGCTGGCGCTGAATCTGGAGCGGCGGGCTTTGGTTGTTAAGGCTGTCAGGGTCTGATCCAGGTTTTTTGCTGCCTGGACTGACGTCTTCGCGAGCAAGCCCGCTCCCACAGGTTTTGAGTCGTACTCAAGCACTACGGCATGGATAAAACCCCTGTGGGAGCGGGCTTGCTCGCGAAGAACGATGACTCGGTGCCACTGAAGAACAGACAACCTCAGCTAGCCGAAAACCGGTCGCGACTGTTGGTCAGGTGCAGCCACATCGCCGCCCGCGCCGCGTCCGGGTCCTGGCGCTTGATGGCATTGAGAATCGCCTCGTGCTCGAGGTTGGCCAACTGGCCGAGCTTGCTCAAGTCCACCGCGCCACGCTCGGCGGCATTGACCCGGGTGCGCGGGATCATTGCACTGCCCAGATGCTGCATGATTTCAGTGAAGCAAACGTTGCCGGTGGCTTCGGCGATCAGCAGATGAAAACGCCGGTCCGCTTCGACACAGCTGTCGTTGTTGGCCAGCAGGCTTTGATAGTCGTCCAGCGCTTCACGCATCTGCGCCAGTTGCAGGTCGGTACGGCGCGTTGCCGCCAGCGCCGCCGCCTGTGTTTCCAGGCCCATGCGCAACTCCAGAATGCTGCGCACCCCCAACGCGGTATCGACATTCAGCCGCAGCCCCTGCTCCGGCGCGCGCTCGATCACGAACGTGCCAATGCCGTGCCGGGTTTCCACCAGCCCCGAGGCCTGCAACTTCGAGATCGCCTCACGCACCACCGTGCGACTGACCCCGTGTTCCTGAACGATGGTGTTTTCCGACGGTAGCTTGTCGCCGGGCAACATCTGGCCGAGCAGGATGCGCTGGGTCAGTTTCTCCACCAGGTCATGGGCCAGGTTGTGGCTGCGCTTGCGAGCGGGTACTTCGAGGTCTTCTTGCATGGTGGTGTCCGGAAATCAGGGCTATCGAATCGTAGCACCGCGCCAGACGGGAATCCTGAAAAAATCTCGGCATCTTGTATGACAACACTCAACAACCAGCCCATTTTGATTCGTTTCAAGGGCTATCCGCCACCACCAATAGAATAAAAAACCTCTGTTAAAGCGCCATTTCATTGAATAAACGTGGTTGCAAGATGAAAAAACCTAGTTGTATGATGTCTATCAACAACGTAGCACCCAGCTTCACCCCGCATAAAAATAACGAGTGGGAGAAAACGCAGTGAATACATCCATCCCCGGGATGCACGACGACGCCAATCCAGCGCTGAAGTCCGCCATCGCCAAAGTCAAACGTCACGTCTTGCCGCTGTTCGTCATCATGTTCATCGTCAATTACATTGATCGCGTGAACATCGGTTTCGTCCGCGCCCACATGGAACACGACCTGGGCATTGGCGCGGCCGCCTACGGCCTGGGCGCCGGTCTGTTCTTCATCGGTTATGCACTGTTCGAGGTGCCCTCCAACATCCTTCTGCAGAAAGTCGGCGCTCGCATCTGGCTGACCCGGATCATGCTGACCTGGGGCCTGGTCGCCGCGGGCATGGCGTTCATCCAGAACGAAACCCACTTCTACATCCTGCGTTTTCTGCTGGGCGTGGCCGAAGCCGGGTTCTTTCCCGGGGTGATCTACTACTTCACCCGCTGGTTGCCCGGCGTGGAGCGCGGCAAGGCGATTGCCATCTTCCTCAGTGGCTCGGCGATTGCCTCGTTGATCTCCGGCCCGCTGTCCGGGCTGCTCCTGCAAATCAGCGGCCTGGGCATGCACGGCTGGCAATGGATGTACTTCATCGAGGGCATGTTTTCGGTGGGGTTGTGCGTGTTCGTCTGGTTCTGGCTGGACTCCAGACCCCATGACGCCAAATGGCTGAGTCGCGAAGAGCAGGACGCGCTGGTCAAGGCCATCGACGATGAACAATTGGCCCGGGAAGCCGCCACGCCGATCAAGCCGTCGCTGGGCAAGTTGCTCAAGGATCGCCAGATCATCCTGTTCTGCCTGATCTACTTCTTTATCCAGCTGACCATCTACGCCGCGACCTTCTGGCTGCCGAGCATCATCAAGAAGATGGGCGACCTGAGCGATGTCCAGGTCGGGCTGTTCAACTCGATTCCGTGGTTGCTGTCGATTGTCGGCATGTACGCCTTCGCTTCCCTGTCGGCCAAATGGAAACACCAGCAAGCCTGGGTCGCCACCGCCCTGCTGATCGCCGCGGCCGGGATGTTCATGTCCACCACCGGCGGGCCGGTCTTCGCCTTCGTTGCGATCTGCTTTGCCGCACTGGGCTTCAAATCGGCCTCGTCGCTGTTCTGGCCGATTCCCCAAGCCTATCTGGATGCGCGCATTGCCGCTGGCGTCATCGCGCTGATCAACTCGGTGGGCAACCTCGGCGGCTTCGTTGCGCCGACCACTTTCGGCCTGCTGGAAGAACGCACCGGCTCCATTCAGGGCGGGCTGTACGGCCTGGCCGCGACCTCGATCATCGCCGCCATCATCGTGTTTGCCGCCCGCAACAAACCCAAATCCGCGCCTGCCGTCGAATCGGCCAAAGCTGCGCCACGTCACGCCTGAAAGGATAAGAAAATGACTGCACAAGAAATCGCCAAGGCCCCGATCATCACCAGCATGCAGATTGTTCCGGTGGCCGGCCACGATGGCATGCTGCTCAATCTGAGCGGCGCCCACGGCCCGTTTTTCACTCGCAACATCGTGATCCTCAAGGACAACGCCGGCCATACCGGCGTCGGCGAAGTGCCGGGGGGCGAGCGCATCCGCCAGACCCTCGAAGACGCACGCAGCCTGGTAGTCGGCAGCCCAATCGGCACCTACCAGAAGATCCTCAATCAGGTTCGCCAGACCTTCGCCGACCGCGATGCCGGTGGTCGCGGCTTGCAGACCTTCGACCTGCGCATCACCATTCACGCCGTCACCGGCCTGGAAGCCGCATTGCTCGACTTGCTCGGCCAGCACCTGGACGTACCGGTGGCCGCCCTGCTCGGCGAAGGCCAGCAGCGTGATGAAGTGAAGATGCTCGGCTATCTGTTTTATGTCGGCGATCGCAACGAAACCGACCTCGCCTACCGCAGCGAACCGGACGCCGACAACGACTGGTTCCGCGTGCGGCACGAGAAAGCCATGACCGCCGACGCGGTGGTGCGCCTGGCTGAGGCGGCTCACGCCAAATATGGCTTCAAGGACTTCAAGCTCAAGGGCGGTGTGCTCAGCGGCGACGCCGAAATCGAAGCGGTCACGGCCCTCGCCGAGCGCTTCCCCGATGCGCGCATCACCCTCGACCCGAATGGCGCCTGGTCACTGAAAGAAGCCATCCGCCTGTGCCGCGATCAGCACCACGTGCTGGCCTATGCCGAAGACCCGTGCGGGGCGGAAAACGGCTACTCGGGACGCGAAGTCATGGCCGAGTTCCGCCGGGCCACGGGCCTGAAGACCGCGACCAACATGATCGCCACCGACTGGCGGGAGATGGGCCACGCGATCCAGTTGCAGTCGGTCGACATTCCCCTGGCCGACCCGCACTTCTGGACCATGCAGGGCTCGGTGCGCGTGGCGCAGATGTGCCACGAATGGGGCCTGACCTGGGGTTCGCACTCCAACAACCACTTCGACATTTCCCTGGCAATGTTCACCCATGTCGCGGCAGCCGCGCCGGGCGAGATCACCGCCATCGACACCCACTGGATCTGGCAGGACGGCCAACGCCTGACCAAGGCCCCGCTGCAAATCGTCGACGGCTGCGTGCAGGTGCCGCAGAAACCGGGGCTGGGGGTCGAACTGGACATGGATCAGGTCGCCAAGGCCCATGAACTGTACAAAGGCATGGGCCTGGGGGCCCGGGATGACAGCGTGGCGATGCAGTTTTTGATTCCCGGCTGGAAGTTCGATAACAAGCGTCCGTGCCTGGTGCGTTGAATCGGCAAGCGCGTTGAATCAAGGGGTGCGCGTGGCCGCCTGTTGGCGGCCGATTTTAAAAAGCGCTCGGAGCATGGCGCTTCACGCCCTAAAATGACGCGCAACTGAATCAACGACGGATGAAACCAACATGGACAGGCTGAAAAACATCGCCGCTTGCATGGCGATATTCGCCGCGGGCCAATGCGTTGCGCAGGATCAAATCGAGACAGTGGTGAACGCCGCTGTACAGCCGGTGATGCAAGCCGAGGGAATTCACGGCATGGCCGTGGCGATCACCGTCAACGGCCAGGCGCATTACTTCAACTATGGCGTCGCCTCGAAAGAAACCGGCACTCCCGTCACGCAAGACACCCTGTTCGAAATCGGCTCCGTCAGCAAAACCTTCACCGCCACCCTCGCCGCCTACGCCCAGGCCACGGGCAAGCTGTCGCTGTCGGACAAGGCCAGCCAGGTCCTGCCAGCCTTGCGCGGCAGTGCGTTCGACCAGATCAGCGTGCTGCAACTGGGCACCTATAGCGCTGGCGGCCTACCCCTGCAATTCCCCGCTGAATATGATTCGGCCGACAAAATGCTCGGCTACTACAAGCAATGGAAACCGCTCTACGCTCCCGGCAGCCACCGACTGTATTCGAACCCCAGCCTCGGCCTGTTCGGCTACCTCGCCGCGCAAAGCATGGGCCGGCCGTTTGATGACCTGATGGAGAAAACCCTGCTGCCAAAACTCGGCCTCAAGCACACCTATGTGCACGTGCCGCAGGCTCAGATGGCGCTGTACGCCCAAGGCTACAACAAGGAAGGCCAACCGGTACGGGTCACTCCGGGTGCGCTGGATTCCGAGGCGTACGGGGTGAAAACCAGTGCCGCTGACTTGCTGGCCTACGTCGGCGCGAACATAAAGCCGACGTCTCTGGAAAAACCATTGCAGCAAGCCATCGCCTTGACCCATAGCGGTTACTACACCGTTGGCGGTATGACCCAGGGCCTCGGTTGGGAGATGTATCGCTACCCGATCACACTGGATCGCCTGCTGGACGGCAACTCTACGCCAATGGCCATGCAGGCCCATGAAGTCCAGTGGCTGAACCCGCCACAAGCGCAGCCGCAGGACGCGCTGATCAACAAGACAGGCTCAACCGGTGGTTTTGGGGCTTACGTGGCGTACGTGCCATCGAAGGACATTGGCATTGTGATGCTGGCCAACAAGAATTATCCCAATGCAGAACGGGTCAGGATTGCTCATCAGATTCTGAGCGCCCTTACCCGGTAAGACCGCCCCGCCTTGCATACCCACATAAACCAAGTAGGATTCGCGCCTCTTTTTTGCGTCACCTGGCCACGCATCAGGTCTGCCGAATCCTTTGGGGGGGGGGGTGGCGGGACTATGCTGAAACAGGACATGAGGATTGATCCATGAAAGTGCTGTTGGTCGATGACCACGCTGTCGTGCGCATGGCGATCGGAATAATTCTGGCCCGTGAAGGCCATGTCATCGTCGGCGAGTGCGACAACGGTGTGGACGCGTTGAGCAAGGCCTTCGAGCTCAAACCCGATGCAATAGTGCTTGACCTGGATATCCCGCAACTCGATGGCATGGCGGTGATCGATCGCCTGCGCATCGGCGGCAGTCCGGCTCATGTCCTGGTTCACACGGGGCTGAAAAGCCAGTCGTACGCCGCGCAATGCATGCGGGCCGGTGCAGCAGGCTTTCTGTCGAAGGCCGATGACCCGGTGGAGATCGTGACGGCACTCAAGGCGCTAGCCAATGGCAAATCCTGGTTCCCGGTCGGTACGCTCAAGTCGGTGCGCCACAGCGATTTCGCCCGCAACGATGTGCAACTGCTCAGCGGCATTACCCGGCGCGAACTCAAGGTGTTGCACGGCCTGGCCCAAGGCCTGAGCAACAAGCAGATCGCCGACGACATGTTATTGAGCAACAAGACAATCAGTACCTACAAGACCCGCCTGATGCAAAAGTTGAATGCCAGTAATTTGCTTGAGTTGATCGAGTTCGCCAAACGCAACGACCTGGCCTGACCCATGAATCGACTGGTCCTGCGGCTGTCGGGAGTGCTCGGTCTGATACTGGTGGCCCTGAACGCCTGCGCCGATCCCCTGACGCTGCTCAGCCGTGCGCCCACGAGCGACATGAGCCTGGCGCTCAACACGGCGCAGCGTCAGTGGCTGGAGCAGAAGGACGTCTTGCGCGCCGGCGTTTATCTGCCGGACCGTCCGCCACTGGACATCACTGCCAACCAAAAGGACTACGAAGGTCTTTCAGCCGACTACCTCGACTGGCTCGCGCGAGCCTTGGGCGTACGTGTACGCGTCGAACGCTATGCCAGTCAGGCCGATGCGTTGAGTGCTTTGCAACGGGGCGAAATCGACCTGGTGCCGCGGATCAATCACCTGGAAACGCAGTACAGCGACCTGCGCCTGAGCGCACCCTATGCCTACGACCAGGCCGTGCTGGTCAGCCGTTTCGGCACGCACTGGATGAACAATGAACTGCCGCCGGGAACCACGGTGCTGTTCGATCCGGACTGGATCCAGCAGGATCGGGTAATCTCGCTGTTTCCCGACCACCCGGTGCAAACCGTCGATTCGACCCAGCACGGCCTCGGCATGGTGGCCTATGGCGAAGGCATGGTGCTGCTCACCGACGCGATTTCCGCACAGTACCTGCTCGAACGCAGTTACCAGCAGAGCCTGAAACAGACTGTCCAGCGCGATTCCGAAGGCCTGGGCTTCAGTTTTGCCATGCAGCGCCAGAACACCCGCCTACTGACCCTGCTCAACAGCGCGCTGGCAACCCTGTCGCCCCAGGAACGCGTGGTCATTGCCCGCCACTGGGGCATTGGCGCCAACCCGGGGCTCGGCTACAAGCGCTTGCAGTTGACCGCCACCGAGCAGCAATGGATCAAGGACCATCCGCAGATCGAAGTGCTGGCCAACGACCTGTATTCGCCCTTCAGCCTGTTTGATTCCCACGATCAGATGCGCGGCATGGCGGCGGATCTGCTGGAGATGATCAACAATCGTACCGGCCTGGTGTTCCGCCCGCGCAAGATTTCTTCGGTGCAAGCCATGATCCGCCGCACCGAACGCGACCCGCCCGCTCTGATTGCGGCACTGACCTACAGTGACCGGCGCGAGGAACGGCTGGCGTTCTCCCGGCCCTATATGATCAACCCGTTCGTGCTGGTCACCCGGGTGCAGCCTGAACATGAGGGCCTGGTCCGACTCAAGGGGCAGTCCGTGGCGATCATCAAGGATTCCGCGGCGGCCAACTGGCTGGAGCGCGAATGGCCCGACATCAAGGTGGTCGAAGTCGATACACCGATCGAGACTTACGAATTACTCGCCGAAGGTCAGGTCGATGGCGTGATTCAGCCACAACTGGGCGCCGGCTACCTGATCGACCGGTTCTTCCGTGGCCAGTTGCAGATCGATTCGGTGCTCGGCGCGCAACCGGCGCTGATCGCCTTTGCCAGCGGCAAACAGAACGCCGAACTGGTATCGATCCTCGACAAGGCGTTGCTCGACATCTCGCCCGATGAATTGAGTGGCCTGGCGAGCCGCTGGCAGAACCCGCAGCAAAGCCACGGAGGCTGGAGCGCCTACAAGAACTGGTTCTTTCGGGCAGTACTGGGGATGGTGCTGGTGCTGTTGGTGGTGCTTGCCTGGAACTTCGGACTTCGCCGGCAAATCGCCGAACGCCTCAAGGCGCAAAAAGCCTTGAACGACCAACTGGAATTCATGAAGGTACTGGTGGACGGCACACCGCACCCGATCTATGTCCGCGACCGCAGAGGCCTGCTGCTGACCTGCAATCGTGCCTACGTGCAAACGATGCAGGTCGAGTTGGATCAGGTGCTGAACAAAGGCTTGATCGAAGCCGATATCCTGCCCCTCGACGACGCCCACAATTACAAGCGGATTCACCGTACGACCCTTGAGAGCGGGGAGCCGTCCTTCGACAACTTCACCATGACAGTCAAGGGCCAGAAGCGCCACGTCTACCACTGGGCACTGCCGTACCGCGATTCCAATGGCACCATGACCGGCGTCATTGGCGGCTGGATCGACCTGACCGAGCAACACCACCTGCAACATGCGCTGATCCAGGCCAGGAAACAGGCCGAATCGGCCAATCGCGGCAAAAGCCATTTCCTGGCGGTCATGAGCCACGAGATTCGCACGCCCATGAGTGCACTGGTGAGTGTGCTTGAATTGCTGCGCGAAAATCAGCCCGAACAGAATGCCGATGCAGGACTGATCGACATCGCGCAGAAATCCGCCAACGGCATGATGGAGTTGATTGGCGAGATTCTCGACCTGTCGAAAATCGAGTCGGGGCAGTTTGAGTTGCGCAGCACCAGCAGCTACCCGCAACGCCTGGCGCGCACGGTGATGCAGAGTTTCGCCAGCCTCGCCCAACAGAAAAACCTCGCACTGGAGTTTGTCAGTCATGGCCCGGACATCACGGTGCAACTTGACGCGCTGCGCTTTCGGCAAATCCTGTCCAACCTGGTGAGCAATGCCATCAAATTCACAACACAGGGTACGGTGACCGTCGAGCTGAGTCTGAGCAGCGATACGCCGTTCGCGCACCTGCAACTGGTGGTACGAGACACCGGTATCGGCATGGACGAACAGCAACGCCAGCGCCTGTTCCGACCCTACACCCAGTTCGCCGACCAGGACTGCGAATTGCAGACCGGTACCGGTCTGGGCCTGGCCATCTGTCAACAACTGACCCAACTGATGGGTGGCCGCCTGGACTGCACCAGCACCCCGGGCCAGGGCTCGTGCTTTACGCTGACGCTGCAGGTGACACCCGTCAGCGAAGGCGACGCACCCTCGCCCATCGATACCGCGCCATTACCACCGCTACCGCCGCTCTACGTGCTGATTGTCGAGGATCACGAGTTCAATCGCGTGGTATTGCAACGCCAGCTCGAATCCCTGGGGCTGCGTGTCACCTGCGCCGAAAACGGCCTGGAAGGCTTCAATCTCTGGCGCCAGGACAGGTTCGATTACCTGATCACCGACTGCAGCATGCCGCTGCTCAACGGCGACAAGATGACCCGCCAGTTGCGCGCCATCGAAGTGGCCGAAGGTCGCACGCCGACCCATGTGGTGGGGCTGACCGCCAATGCCCAGCCAGAGGAAATCCAGCGTTGCCTCGAAGCCGGGATGAACGCTTGCCTGTTCAAGCCGCTCACGCGTAGCGCGCTGGAACGTTACCTGCACGAGTCCGAACGGACGCGCCAGGCCAGCGAGCCGTGCTTCGACCTGTCCAGGGTCACCGACATTACCGCTGGCGATGCGCTGATGAGCCGCCAGTTGTTGACGACCGTGCTGCGTACCAACCAGGAAGATTTCGACGCCATGCAGGAACTGTTTCGCGCGGGCGACTTCCGGGCCATGGGCCGGCGTTGCCACAAAATCCTTGGCAGCGCGCGGATCATTCATGCAACGCCGTTGATCAGGGCCTGCGAACAGCTGGAGTCAGGTTGTGAGGCAACGACCACCCAACAGGAAGTGCATCGTTTGTTCGAGGCCTTTGCTCGCCAGATGAAGCGTCTGCAGACGCACATTCAGTGCGTCATCGACAGCGATAGCGTGTAGGACATCAATCATCCGGCATTTCAGGCGGCTTGGCGGGCTTGGCCGGTTTGCCTGGTTTTGTACCTTTGGCGCCTTTGGCCGCCGGCTCGGCTTCAGTGACGGGAGCCGCCACGGTCGCTGTAAACTCTTTCTCGGCCGCCGGCAACTGATCGACAGCGCTGAAAATCTCGTCCAGCTTGAAGGCGTCCGATTGTTCAAGTTTCTTTTCGCCGTCCTTGCCGACCAGAATCACCTTGGTCTTGGCGCCGGCACCCAGTTTGAGCGAGCGGATCAGCGCCGCCGTGTCCTGTGGCCCCAGGTCCTTGCCGTCGCGCTGGCCCATCAGGTTGAGTACGGTGTAGAGCACCATGTTACGGTCGGTGAATCCCTTGCGGTTGGCCGGCTCATCCAGGGACTTCTTCAGGCTGGTCCAGGCCGGATCAACGGTGCTTGGAGCGATGACAATCAGTGGTCGGGCCCTGCCCTTGTCCATGTCCAGCGGTGAGTCGCCATCGGCGGCGAACGAGGTGCCAGCAATCGCCAGCAAGGTAGCCAGGGTCAGTGACCTGATGAGCATGCGCATCTCCTTTTGATATCCACGCTCTAATGATTGCGCATCGCGGCGATCGTTCCGGGTGACGTACCGCAATATTTTTCGCCTTGCCCCAAGCTTAGGTCAGGGCGGTCATTGCGCAATAGGCTGGGTGAATCATGAGGCTCATGACAACCCACCGATCCGTGATGGGCCGAGCCTGGCGAGCGCCAGGCAGGCCAATGATCAGGCGGGAGGACGGCGGGTGTGCCTGGGAGCTGAACATCAACCTGCCGAATACCGCCAACCCCCAGGTAGGAGCTGCCGCAGGCTGCGATCTTTTGATCTTGATCTGACATTTCTGCATACACCGCATGATCCGCAACAAGATCGCAGCCTGCGGCAGCTCCTACAGGATCCGGTTCATCCCGCCAAACGGGTAACCGATCCGGAGCTCCCACAGGGCATTGCGTGCAGGGGTTAAAACGCCAGTTTGTAGCCGATCAACAACAGCATGGTCGCCAGGCAAGGGCGCAGCAGTTCGTCGGAGATGCGCCCGGTCAGGTGGCTGCCCAGGTAAATCCCCGGCAACGAGCCCACCAGCAAGTAACCCAGGACGTGCCAATCCATGTTGCCCATGCTGGCATGGCCAAGGCCCGCGACCAGGGTCAGCGGCACCGCGTGGGCAATTTCAGTCCCCACCAGACGGCGGGTCGGCAGCATCGGATAGAGAATGAACAGTGCCACCGTGCCCAGTGCGCCGGCGCCGATGGACGTCAGCGCGACCATCGTGCCAAGGACCAGCCCGGTGATGACCGTCATCACGTTCAAGCGCAGTCCGCTGGGGTTGTAGTTGCCGCCCGCACGCTTGTGGGCGAAGTCGAGCAGGCGCTTCTTGAACAGGATCGCCAGTGCCGTGGCGAACAACACAAACCCGAGGGCCTGCTTGATGATCGCGTTCATCGCCTCGGGGGCGCTGTGCAGGGTACTGAGGAACCACAGCGTCAACACCACCGCAGGCACGCTGCCCAAGGTCAGCCAGCCGGTAATCGCCCAGTCGATGTTGTTGTTCTTGCGGTGAACCAGGACACCGCTGGATTTGGTGATGGCGGCGTACAACAGGTCGGTACCGACCGCCGTCGCCGGGTTGATGCCGAACCAAAGCAGGATCGGGGTCATGAGCGACCCGCCACCTACGCCAGTCATGCCGACGATGAAGCCGACAACCAGCCCGGCAACGACCAACCCGATGTTCACTAAATCCATGAATACTTCCACAAAGATCGCAGGGGAAATCTGGCCCGCAGCATAGCGATATTTCTTATAACCAGTTATATCGATACGATCTATCTTTATACCCTGAACTCAATTCCCACAAGGAATATGTGTCGTGCTCACTGCACCGGCAGGAAATTCAGGAACAGCAGGCTCTGCGCATAGTTCAGGCCGATGCGCCGGTAGCGTTCGTCGAGCATCTGGGTCAGCAGGTCCAGCCGGGCGACGATTTTGCCGAACTCCACGGCAAAGCTCAGGTTGCTGCCCTCCTCCGAGATTTCGTTGGAGAACAGCAAGGGCTGGCCTTCTTTGTTCTGTCGCTGACTGAGGATCCAGGTGGCGATCTCGATGTTGCGCGCGGCATTGCTGACGAATACCGGGTTGATCGTATCGGTCATGTAGAACTCGAGGCGATTGCCATGGGCGGTCACCAGCATGCTGCCGATGGCATAGATGAACGCCCCGACCCGGTCGCCGAGAAACTCCGGGCTCATGGCAAAACGCAGGGCCGCGAGGTCCTTTTTGCCGCCCAGGGTCGGTAGTGGTTGCTGCAGCTCGATGGCCATGCGCACTTGCTTGCCGGCGGTGCGGGCATCGAGGAAACCGGATTTTTTCAGTTCATCGGGGTTACGCAGGTAAAGCTTGCTCATCAGCAGGTAAAGGCTGTCGAGGTTGTCGCGCATGGTCAGGGTGGCCATGCGATCGACGCTGGTCTGCAGGAACTCCTGGGGTTTGCCTTCGCGCATCTGGTCAATGATGTCGCCGCCCTGTTGCTGGCTGCAACCGGTGACGAAGAACATCGACAAACCTGCCAGGAGCAGGCAATGACGGCGGATTTTAGTAGTGATTGCGGGTGAAACTCGAGCCATGGGTTCTTGGACTTGGGCATGGGCCGGCGGTGGGGATCGCCGCAGGCTGCCATGGATAGAGCCGGACATTTCGAAAAAGTGCAGTACCGGGTGGCACCAATCGATCACTGGCAGGGGAATGTTCAAAGAAAAAACGGATCAGAAAATCATCAGGTCGGTGCACACGCCGTGTAGGAGCTGCCGCAGGCTGCGATCTTTCGATCTTGAACAATCAAAGTCAAAAGATCGCAGCCTGCGGCAGCTCCTACACTATTCACCGAGTACACACAGGAGGTTTGCATGCGCACGCTTGAACTGGCAGGCACCAGGGTCCCGGTGATCGGCCAGGGGACCTGGCAGATGGGCGAAGACCGCTCACGGCACACGGAAGAAGTCGCGGCACTGCGCCTGGGCATCGAACTGGGCATGACCTTGATCGACACTGCGGAAATGTACGCCGAAGGCGGCGCCGAGGAAGTGGTCCGCGATGCCATCGCCGGCCAGCGCGACAGCGTCTTTCTGGTCAGCAAGGTGTACCCGCACAACGCCAGTCGCCAGGGCATTCCCCAGGCTTGCGAGCGCAGCCTGCGCAGGCTAGGCACCGAGTACATCGATCTGTATCTGCTGCATTGGCGCGGCCAGTATCCCCTGGAAGAAACCGTCGAAGCCTTCGAGCGCCTGCGCGAAGCCGGCAAGATCGGTCGTTGGGGTGTGTCCAACTTCGACCTTGACGACCTGCTGGAACTGGACGCCCCGTCTTGTGCCACCAATCAGGTGCTCTACAACCTGGAACAACGGGGCATAGAATTTGATTTACTGCCATGGAGCCAGCAACGGCGGTTGCCGGTCATGGCGTACTGCCCGATTGGCCAGGGCGGTAAACTGCTCTTCGACGCCACGCTCAGGCAGGTGGCCGCACGGCACAGCGCTACAACGGCACAGGTGGCGCTGGCCTGGATACTGCGTCAGGAAGGCGTGATCGCCATCCCCAAGGCGGTCCGACCCGAACATGTACGCCTCAACGCCCAAGCCGCCACGTTACAGCTTGAGCCCGGGGATCTGGAGGCGCTGGACCAAGCGTTTCACGCGCCACAACGCAAACAGCGGCTGGCCATGGTCTGAACCACCGCAGTCAGAGAGCTTCGCCATGAGAAGCACCGACCACCTGGACCCGTTCGATCTGCAACGCTTTCTCCAGGCTCAGGACCCGGTATTCGACCGGGTTCAAAACGAGCTGAACAACGGACACAAGCGCAGTCACTGGATGTGGTTCATTTTTCCCCAGTTTGCCGGGCTCGGCGGCAGCGAGATGTCGCGCCGCTTTGCCATCCGCTCGCGGGAGGAAGCCCTGGCCTACCTTGAGCACCCGTTGCTGGGCGCCCGGCTACGCACCTGCACCCAGGAAGTACTGAACATCCGGGAACGCTCGGTAGCGGGGATTTTCGGTCATCCCGACGACCTGAAGTTTCATTCCTCGATGACCCTGTTCGCCCAGGTCGCCGACGCCGACAGCCTTTTCCAGCAAGCGTTGAACCAATACTTCCACGGCATCCTGGACGACTGGACCCTGTCGCTGATGGACTCAAAACAGGCCCAGTTGCCCACCCACCAGGGTTGAGAAGTCGTCGTCGACAAACGGCAGTATCGCGTCCGCCACCGGTTGCAGCTGCCGGGTGATGTAGTGGTCGTAATCGATGGGCGAGCTGCTCACTTCCAGTGGCTCAGGGCCGGCGACGGTGATCACGTAGCTGATCCAGCCGCCGTTCTGGTACTGGCGCGGGCGCCCCTGCCGATCGTTGTACTCGTCGGCCAGGCGCGCCGCGCGCACATGGGGCGGTACGTTGCGCTGATAGTCATCGAGGGTACGGCGCAGGCGTTTGCGGTAGATCAGCCGGTCATCGAATTCACCGGCCAGGGTCTTGCGCACATAGTCACGCACATAATCCTGATAGGGCTTGCGCAGGAAGATCCGCGAATACAGTTCCTGCTGAAATTGCCGGGCCAGCAGCGACCAGTCGGTGCGCACGGTTTCCAGGCCTTTGTAGACCATTTCGTCGCTACCGTCCTCCCGGGTGACCAGCCCGGCATAGCGTTTTTTACTGCCCTCTTCGGCGCCGCGAATGGTCGGCATCAAAAAGCGCTTGTAGTGGGTTTCGAACTGCAATTCCAGAACGCTCTGCAGGCCGTACTCCTGCTGCACGTGCTCGCGCCACCACTGATTGACGTGCGCCACCAGCGCGTGGCCGATCTGCGCCGCCTCCTGCTGGCCATGGGCGCGACGCAGCCAGACGAAGGTCGAATCGGTGTCGCCGTAAATCACCGCATGCCCCTGGGCTTCGATCAACTGGCGGGTACGCAGCATGATTTCGTGCCCGCGCAAGGTGATGGACGACGCCAGGCGCGTGTCGAAGAAGCGACAACCGCTGGAGCCGAGCACACCGTAGAAGGCGTTCATGATGATTTTCAGCGCCTGGGACAGCGGCGCGTTGTGTTCGCGCTTGGCGGTTTCCCGGCCTTCGGCCACCCGGGCGACGATGGACGGCAGGCAATGTCGGGTGCGGGAAAAGCGCGCACCACGAAAACCCGGCACCGACTCGCTGTCGTCCGGGTGCTTGAGCCCTTCAATCAGCCCCACTGGATCAATCAGGAAGGTGCGGATGATCGACGGATAAAGGCTTTTGTAGTCGAGCACCAGCACCGATTCGTACAGCCCCGGCTGCGAATCCATGACAAAACCGCCGGGGCTGGCTTGCGGTGGCTTGCCACCGAGGTTCGGCGCAACGAAACCCTGACGGTGCATCAGCGGCATGTACAGGTGCGTGAACGCCGCCACCGAACCGCCCATGCGATCGGCCGGCAAACCAGTGACGCTGGCCCGCTCCAGCAGGAAGGTGAGCAACTCGGTCCTGGCGAAAATCCGTGTGACCAGTTCGCAGTCCTTGAGGTTATATGTGGCCAGCGCCGGTTTGTCCTCGGCGAACATGCGATTGATTTCGTCCATGCGCTGGTACGGGTTGTCGATGGACTTGCCTTCGCCGAGCAAGGTTTGCGCGACGTTTTCCAGGCTGAACGAGGGAAAACTCCAGGTCGCCGAACGCAGGGCCTCGATACCGTCGATGATCAAGCGGCCAGCGGCTGAAGCGAAGTAATGGTTTCCGCTGCCGTGTTCACGCCACTGCATTTCCTCGCCGCCACGCCCCAGCTTCAACGGCACCGCCAGGCGCCGGGCGTGTTCGTGGAGCACCCGCAAGTCGAACTGCACGACGTTCCAGCCGATGATCGCGTCGGGGTCGAACCGGGCAAACCAGTCGTTGAGCCTTTTCAGCAACAGGGTGCGCGAATCGCAGTATTCGAGATGGAAATCCACCTGGCTGGCATCGCCATTGGGCGGACCGAGCATGTACACCTGACGCTCGCCGCAGCCTTCCAGGGCGATGGAGTACAACTCGCCCTGGGCGGTGGTCTCGATGTCCAGGGACACCAGTTTGAGGTTCGGCCGGTAATCGGGATCGGCTTTCATCTGCGCATCGAGCAGCAGGCCCTCGGCATTCGCCGTGCCACTGAAACGCACCGACGCGGTAATGAAGCGTTCCATCATGTAGCGTTCCGGCGGGCGCACATCGGCTTCGAACACCTCGACCCCAGCCCGGCGCAGCGCGGTTTCCAGGCGCATCAACTGGCCGTGTTGCTGGCAATAGAGACCGAGGACCGGGCGATGTTCGAAATCCTGCAGGGCCAGGGGCCTGAGCTCGACGTTCTTCTCGTCATGCAAAATGCGTTCGGCGGGCTCGCGCTGCGCAGCGGGGATGAACGCCACCGACGGTTGATGAGGCAGGCGGATACGCCGGGGACCGCTGTCGGTCGCCAGCCAGAATTCGACTTCCGTACCGGCCGGGGTGTCGCGCCAATGCCGGGTCAGGACGAAGCCCTGCTGTAGATCCACCACTGCAAACCTCGAAACTGATTCAGAGGGTGATTCTACCCGTCATCCGTCGCGATAGCGCGTTTGCCGCCGGTCTACCAGGCAGACACCGACCCTGTGGGAGCGGGCTTGCTCGCGAAGGGGCCATAACATTCAACATCTTTGTTGGCTGACAGTCCGCTTCGCGAGCAAGCCCGCTCCCACAGGTAAGGTGCTGGCCCGAAATGTGAGGTTTGCCAAAGAAAATCCGGCAAATGACGTTTTTTGCGTGTTATCTGCCGCATTCGCCCTTGCCCTGAACGCTCGCGTCTACGATTCTTCAAGAACAACGACAACACCCGAGTAACCACCATGAAAACCGTCGCCCAGCTGCTCAAGCTCAAAGATCAGAAGAATCAGGAAGTCCACCAGATCAAACCCGACCACATGGTGCTCGAAGCGCTGATGAAGATGGCCGAGAAAAACGTCGGCGCCTTGCTGGTGGTAGAGAATGAAGAAGTGCTGGGCATCATCAGCGAACGGGACTATGCGCGCAAACTGGTGCTGCACGGCCGCTCTTCGGTGGGCACGCCGGTGCGCGACATCATGGTGTCTCCGGTGATTACCGTTGATACCCACCAAACCGTGGAGACCTGCCTGGGCATCATGTCCGATAAGCGCCTGCGTCACTTGCCGGTGGTCGAAGGTGGCAAATTGATCGGCCTGCTGTCGATCGGTGACCTGGTCAAGGAAGCCATTGCCGAACAGGCGGAACTGATCAAGCAGCTGGAACAGTACATTCGCGGGGAATAGTCGACACGCCGAGGATCCCTTGTGGGAGCAGGCATGCTCCCACATTGGGTTTTGGGAGTTCAGGCCGGCCAATGCCGGGCGAACACCGGTGCCAGTGCCGGGTGGCGGTCGATTCGTTCCAGCCAGGCGAAAAACCCCGGCCGGGCGTTGCGCAAATGCTCACGACTGCCCGCCCACCGTGAGATCACCGCCGCCAGCACATCCAGGGCTCCTGGCTTCTCGCTGCCCAGGTACAACTCGCCCGAGAACTGATCGGCAAACACCTCCCAACTCCAGTGCAGGCGCCGGCGGGCGCCCTCCATGAGGTTCTGCCTGGACAACTCATCCGCCTCGGCCAGCCAGCGCTCGGGGTAATCAATGATGCCGATGGCCGCATAACAATTGCTGACGATGTATGCCATGCCGCGAATGGCCTGGCCTCGCTCGGCTGGATCCTGCGGTAACAACCCCGATGCGGGAAAGGTCAGCCCGAGGTGGATCAGGATCGCCGCGCTCTCGGTCAGGACAGCGCCATCGGGCAGCTGCAAGGTTGGAATCTGTTTGAGCGGGTTGAGCTTCTGCAGCGCCTGGGCCGCCTCCGCGGACGACTCGACATCGATGAAGCGATAAGGAACATCGCAGAGTTCAAGTGCAGCCTCGATGGCCGCTGCGCCAGAGTTCTGATGGCCGTAGAGCTGGTACATACACGTCTCCTTGCATACCGTGACCTCTGCCGGGCCACATCGACCGTCGCGGCAGAGGAACGCGCCAGCTAACCAGTGTAGAAGCCACCACCCACCACACAGCGATCATCCGACGATCGCACCATCACGCTCACCAGGGGTGTGCCGCAAGTCCTATCATTGCCGTCGATGTTCACCATCACTTCAATGAAGTTCTCTTAAAAAATCCCCGGCGTAACATCTGCTCCATACCAACCCATAAGCACCCCGGAGCACACCATCATGAAACGCCAGACCCTCCTCGGCATCGCTTTCTCGGTTTTCGCAGTTAACGTTTTCGCCGCAAACTCCGCTCAACCTGTGGTCGCTGAAGGCGGCTCGGATCGTCTGATTGAAAGCCGTGTGGCCGAGGGTGGTTCCGATCGCCTGATCGAGAATCGCGTGGCTGAAGGTGGTTCGGATCGCCTGCTGGAAAACCGCGTCGCTGAAGGTGGTTCGGACAAGCTCCTGCAAAACCGCGTCGCCGAAGGTGGTTCGGACCGCCTGATCGAAAGCCGCGCTGTCTGAATGCAGTGCCTGAGCGCAGGACTCAAAGAAAACCCGGCCTCATCCGCCGGGTTTTTTATTCTCTTTGATACGGCGCGATTACTGCACTGCACGTGCCATGCAGCGCTGGTAGCGTTCATCGACTCGCTTGGCAAACCACGCAGTGGTGAGCTTGCGGGTGATTTTCGGGCTTTGTAGCACGATCCCGGGCAACACTTCGCGGGGTAACGGCCGGCCCTCGGCCCGTTCGGCCAGTTCGAAAACCCGCCGATAGAGCTTGCTGTCTTCGAACGCCAGGGTATTCCCCTCTTCCAGTTGGTCGCGGATCGTCGGATTGCGCATGTCCAGTTGCTTGCCAAGGGTACGCACGGCCAGCTCCGTGGTGCCGGGCATGATCGAACCGTAGCGCACCAGGTCGCCATCCAGCGCCAACGGGATACCGGAAGCCCGGCTCACCGCGTTCTGGAACGCAGCGTTACGGCTGGCGTACCAACCCGCGTTGAAGTCCGCAAAACGGTACAACGGCTGTGGGTAACTCACCGGATAGCCGAGCAGATGCGCGATGCCGAAATACATGCCGCCGCGCCGGGTGAACACTTCATGACGAATCGAGCTCTTCACCGGGTACGGATAGCCCTTGGCCTGCTGTTCGGCAAAGTCAATGCTGACTTGCATCGGTCCGCCGGTATGCACCGGGTTGAAGCCGCCGAACAGCTTCTTGCCCATTGGCACCATGCCGATGAAGTCGTCGAAAACAGCGCTCAGTTCCTTTTCACTGCGCGCGGCATTCAGGCGACTGCTGTAGCTTTTGCCATTCGGCGAATCGAGCATTAACGCACCGCTCACCAGCAGGCCGGGAATGTGCGCCTTGGCGGCACGGCGGTCGATCTCGTCGCGGGCGATCTTGCCCAGGCCCGGTACGCTCGGGTCGACCTGAAAGGTCGACTCCTGTTCGGTCACGGCCAGCACCGAGCACAGGTTTTGCGTGGTCGGCGAGATGGCTTGCGCGGTAAACGCCACCTGGATATCCGTGGCCCAACCCTGGGGATCGGCGGCCTTGGCCGGCAGTAAACGTACAATCTCGGCCTTTACTTCGGCCGGGCTGCGGGCCGCCGATTCCTGGGTCCGCTGGCTGCCGCAACCGGCCAATATCAGCAACACGGCGACGCTTGTGATCAATCTGATTTGCATGTCGTTCCATCTAATCCGTTTGTCCGGGCCAACCATACGACCAATGGCAGGTCAGCGGCTACGTCCGTGGCAGTCCGACGGTTGTCGCCCTCCCCGACTGGACCATACTTGATTCACACAGCGAAGAGGACAGGCTCATGCACCGCAGCGACGTGTTGATCATCGGCGCCGGCCCCACCGGGTTGGTCCTGGCGTTGTGGCTGAGCAAACTGGGCGTGCGCGTGCGGATCGTCGACAAAACCTCGGCCCCCGGCACCACGTCCCGGGCGCTGGCCGTCCAGGCACGGACGCTGGAGTTATATCGCCAGCTCGGACTGGACACCGCCGTGGTGCAACACGGCCATCAAGTAAAGGCCGGCAACTTCTGGGTCAAGGGTGAGCTCGTGGCGCGCCTGCCTCTGTCCCGGATCGGTGAAGGCCTGACCCCCTACTCGTTTCTCGAGATCTTCCCCCAGGACGAACACGAACGGCTGCTGATCGAGCGCCTGGAAACCTTCGGCATCACGGTGGAACGCAACACCGAACTGGCAGGCTTCGAGCAAACCGCAGACGGCATCACGGCCACGCTGCTCCTGCCCGACGGCCAGCAGGAAACCTGCCAGGCCTGTTACCTGGCCGGGTGCGACGGTGCCCGGTCGATTGTGCGCAAGACCCTCGATACCGGGTTTCCCGGCGGGACTTACCAGCAGATTTTCTACGTCGCCGACGTGCAGGCCAGCGGCCCGACATTCAACGGCGAACTGCATGTGGATCTCGACGAGGCGGACTTCCTCGCCGTGTTCCCGCTGGCCGACAGTGGTCGTGCCCGCCTGATCGGCACAGTGCGCGACGAGCGCGCCGAACACGCCGAGACCCTGCGCTTCGAGGACGTCAGCAGCCGGGCCATCGAACATATGAAAGTTCAGATCGAGCAACTGAACTGGTTTTCGACCTACCGCGTGCACCATCGGGTGGCGGATCACTTCCGCAAGGACCGGGCGTTTTTGCTGGGTGATGCCGCCCATGTGCACAGCCCGGCGGGCGGCCAGGGCATGAACACCGGGATTGGCGATGCCATCAACCTGGCCTGGAAACTGGCGGCCGTGTTGAGCGGTGGTGCCCAGGCCAGTCTGCTCGACACCTATGAAACCGAGCGCATTGCCTTTGCGCGCAAACTGGTGGCGACCACCGACCGGGTCTTCACGTTCGTCACCGCCGACGGGCCGATTGCCGATTTGCTGCGTACGCGCCTGGCCCCGTTCTTGTTACCAAAAATGACATCGTTCGAAACCTCCCGCCAGTTCCTGTTTCGCACGGTGTCGCAGATCACCCTGAATTATCGCGCAATGCCGCTGAGTACCGGCGTTGCCGGGCACGTGCATGGCGGCGATCGCCTGCCCTGGGCCCATGACGGTGAGGGGGATAATTTTGAGTCGCTCAAGTGCCTGACCTGGCAGGTGCATGTCTATGGCGACACCAGCGACGAGATGATTGCCTGGTGCCACGAGCACCATCTGCCGCTACACGTGTTTGACTGGCGACCGGCGTTCGAAGCGGCGGGCCTTGGGCGCAACGGCTTTTATCTGTTGCGGCCCGATACCTATGTGGCGATTGCCGAAACCTGCTCGGACCCGAAAGTGATCGAACGGTATTTCCGCGATCACGGGATCCGGCCGTTTTTTGGCACGACCTGATTCAACACAGATCAAAATGTGGGAGCGGGCTTGCTCGCGAATGCAGTGTGTCAGTCAATACATCTGTCACTGACACTCCGCTTTCGCGAGCAAGCCCGCTCCCACAGGGGATGGGGTTCAACCTGAAACGGGGCTCGGAATCTGCAACCCGCGCACCACCGCCGGCCGCGCCAGGAAACGTTCCAGTACCCGCGTGACGTTAGGGAAGTTCTGGATGCCCACCAGATCGCCCGCTTCATAGAAACCGATCAGGTTGCGCACCCATGGGAAGGTGGCGATGTCGGCGATGGTGTAGCGCTCGCCCATGATCCAGTCACGCCCTTGCAGACGGCCGTCCAGCACCTTGAGCAGGCGTTTGCTTTCCTCGACGTAGCGGTCACGGGGACGCTTGTCTTCGTAGTCCTTGCCGGCGAATTTGTTGAAAAACCCGAGCTGGCCGAACATCGGACCAATACCGCCCATCTGGAACATCAGCCACTGGATCGTTTCATAGCGCGCTGCCGATTCCTGGGCCAGCAGTTGTCCGCTCTTGTCGGCCAGGTAGATCAGAATCGCGCCCGATTCGAACAGCGCCAGTGGCTGGTCGTCCGGACCGTGGGAGTCGAGGATCGCCGGAATCTTGTTGTTGGGATTCAGGGAAAGAAATTCCGGGGACATCTGGTCGTTGGTGTCGAAGCCTACCCGGTGAGGCTCATACGGCAGGCCGATCTCCTCGAGCATGATCGAGACCTTGACGCCGTTGGGGGTCGGCAGGGAGTACAGCTGAATCCACTCCGGATACTGGGCAGGCCATTTGCGGGTGATGGGGAATGCGGACAAATCGGTCATGGGCGGGATCCACGAAGACATTGAGAGTGACGATCATAATGTAGATATCGGCTCAGCGATCCCTTGAAGCCATCGATCTCACTGATAGCCGAGATCAAAAGAGATCACGACCGTTTCAACGTCATTAGGTGTAGCGTGTCCACAATTGTGCAACATCCTGTCGATAACCTTCGCTGCAAACCTGTGAAGGTTACCGGTACATTGCCGCGCATTCGGCCGGAATCGAACCAATCGGGTTCAGGGGACTCTGAGCAACACCCCTTGGATAACGGACCGACTGCAATGACATGGAAAACACCCGACGCAGGACAATCGAGGTGTAAAGGTTTGTCAGCCTTAACCGAATTGCGCTGAAGAACCTTTACTCATGAACCTGTTCAATTTTGCCAACCGCTTCAAACATCGCGCTTACCTTTTGTTGCCCGCCTTGTTGGTAGTCACCGCCATGTTTCTGTCGCTGGAGTCCGGCCTGAGTCGCGCCCAACCGATGGATGGCATCCAGACGCTGGTTTTCCTGCGCCACGGGGAAAAACCCGACGGTGGCCTGGGCCAGCTCAATTGCCAGGGACTGAACCGCGCCATCGACCTGGCCACGTTGCTGCCGGAAAAGTTCGGCAAGGCCAATTATGTGTTCGCGGCGAACCCGACCCGTAACGTCGAGGAAGGCGAGCTCGACAATTCCTACAGTTACATCCGCCCCCTGATGACCATCAGCCCCAGCGCCATCAAGCTCGGCCTGCCGGTAAACATCAACTTTTCCGCCAATGACACCAGTGACCTGGCCGATGAACTGCTCCACGACAAGTACCACAACTCGATCATCTACACGGCCTGGTCCCACGGCTACCTGCCGGAACTGATCAACAAGGTGGCCGGCGACGCCACCGGCAAGAAAATGACCATCACGGATGACTGGGAGTCCAGCGACTATGACTCGCTGTACGTACTCACCCTGACCTGGCACGACGGCAAGGCCAGTTTACAGAGCCATGTGTACAAGCAAGGTCTGGATAACGGTGCTGAAACCTGCCCGACTTGAGGCATGCGTTGTCTGAGCGGGCGCCTTCGCGAGCAAGCCCGCTCCCACAGTAGATCTTCAGTGAACACAGATTTCGTGTACGACGCAGATCCAATGTGGGAGCGGGCTTGCTCGCGATGAGGCCGGCAAAAACACCCTCAACCCTTCTGATTCACCCGCTCGCGCAGATACTCGAGAACCGCCCCCCGCTCCCCGGCAAACTCGATCCGCGGGTCTTTCTTCTCTCGCTGAAACGCATACATCGGATCGTAATACTCGCACAGCAGCCCTTCGATCCAGCCCCGGTGCAGATCCACCGCGCCACTGCGGGCCTGCTCGGCCAACGCATCCTCCATCAAGACCAGCATGCGTCGATGACGTTCGCCACCCAGGCGCTTCTGCACATTGTTCAGGCTTGCCAGCAAGCGCTCGGAAAACAACGCAAAGCCCTCCTCGCCATGCACGTCGATGAATTCGGCGCACAGATCCACCACGTAATCGCGCAGGATCCGCTCTACCCGCCCTTCCAGGCTGTCTTCCAGCCACACCATCGGGAACTGCTGCATGCCTTGGTACAGCGGCAACGGCAGCGCACAACTGCCCACCGCGCGGCTTTCGTCTTCCAGTACGAACTGCTCGATGCCCCGGGCGCGCTTTTTCAGCACGTCCACGGCCAAGCGGTTTTCGAAATCGATATTCGAGGGTTGGCCCGTGGCGCGCTTGCCGAAACTGGAGCCGCGGTGGTTGGCATGACCTTCAAGGTCCACGGCGTTGCCCAGTTGCGTGAGCACCTCGGTCTTGCCGGTGCCGGTCATCCCGCCCAACAGGACGAAATCGCACTGGGTCACGGCTTGATCAAGGGTGTCCAGCAGGAAGGTACGCATGGCCTTGTAGCCGCCGCCCACCCGTGGATAGTCGATGCCGGCCTCATCCTTGAGCCATTGCTGGACGATCTGCGAACGCAGGCCGCCGCGAAAGCAGTACAGCAAGCCATCCGGATGCGCCCGGGCAAAATCGGCCCAGGCCTGGATGCGTTCGGCCTTGACCGCGCCCGACACCAGTTGATGCCCCAGCACGATGGCCGCTTGCTGGCCGTGCTGTTTGTAGCAGGTGCCGACCCGCTGGCGTTCATGGTCGTTCATCAACGGCAGGTTGATCACGCCGGGAAACGCGCCCTTGTTGAATTCGACCGGCGCGCGGGCATCCATCATTGGTCGGTCGTTGAGGAAGATGTCGCGGTAATCAGTGCAGTCGACGAACATCAAAACACCTCGACTGCGTTGCTCTGTCGCTCGACCAGTTCACCGATCGGTTCCAGGCTCAGGCCCAGTTCGGCGGCCACCGAAAGGAATTGCTCGTTGCCTTGCGGCGTCACGGCAATCAGCAGGCCGCCGCTGGTCTGCGGGTCGCAGAGCACGCGTTTGTGCAGTTCCTGAAGGCGTCCGAGCTTGCTGGCGTAGCTGTCGAAATTGCGCAGCGTCCCACCCGGTACGCAACCCTGTTCCAGGTAATACTCGACCCCCGGCAGGCGCGGTACGCGGTCATATTCAATGCGCGCCGTGAGCTGGCTGCCGTCGGCCATTTCCACCAGGTGCCCGAGCAGGCCGAAACCGGTGACGTCGGTCATCGCGGTCACGCCGTCGAGCTTGCCGAAACGGCTGCCGGGTTTGTTCAGGGTGCACATCCAGTCCCGGGCCAGGCCAATGTCGGCGTTGCGCAATTTGCCCTTTTTCTCGGCCGTCGTCAGGATGCCGATCCCCAGGGGCTTGGTGAGATACAGCAGGCAACCGGCGGTGGCGGTGTCGTTGCGCTTCATGTGGCGTTTTTCCACCAGACCGGTGACGGCCAGGCCGAAGATCGGTTCTGGCGCATCGATGGAGTGCCCGCCTGCCAGCGGGATGCCAGCCTCGTCACACACTGAACGACCGCCGCGTATCACTTCCCGGGCGACTTCCGGCGCCAGCACGTTCACCGGCCAGCCCAGGATCGCAATCGCCATCAACGGATCGCCGCCCATCGCATAGATGTCGCTGATGGCATTGGTGGCGGCAATTCGGCCGAAATCGAAGGGATCGTCGACGATCGGCATGAAAAAGTCAGTGGTCGAGACCACACCGCGTTCTTCATCGATGGCATACACCGCCGCGTCATCGCGCGATGCATTGCCGACCCAAAGCTTCGGATCGAGGTTCTGCGCCCCGCTACCGGCCAGGATCACTTCCAGCACCTGGGGGGAGATCTTGCAGCCGCAACCGGCGCCGTGGCTGTATTGGGTCAGGCGAATCGGCTCGCTCATGGGGTTACCTCTTGGAGTCTAGGTAACTAATCCTACAGCAAATGAGCCTTTTTCTTTGCAGGAGATGCGGTGGTGAGCAGTGCCTCTGTGGGGGTATGGTTATGGCAGCAAAATCACCTTCTCACCGCTGCCCTGATTCACCTCGGCATAACGCTCCAGGCCTTCAGCCAATGGCGATTCGAACAATCCTGGTGGCAGGGGCTGTCGCCAGCAACCGCCGCCGTTCGACAATCCGAGTGAATTTTCCTGATGGCGCGCGATCCTTCTATGTACAACAGGGAGGAACCGGGGCTTTATGAACAGTGCAAAATTATTCGTCATTGAGTACACCCTCCATGGCGCTGCGAAGTCATTCATCATCCGCCTGGAAAAAATGGATAACGCAGAAGCCTGGCATTGGGCGAGCTGTGACGCGGGGGTGGGGCGAATCCCCCGATTCGGACGCGAGAAGGTGCAAAAGACCAGCAAGCCGATGGCTGAAAAATTCGGCGTGGAAAACGTCAAGTGGCGGCCAGCGAACTAATATCCGTTGACCATCAGGTTCGGGGGAAGGGATATGAGCGCAACACCCGTCAACAGCCCTGCGCAGCTGGACTACGGCCTGGACACGCCGACCGGCCGCATCACCAGGAGCGCCGAGTGCCGGATCGGGCTGGAGCAGGTCGAAAATGACCCATTCTGCTTCGCCATACGCGTCCCGGCACCACTGCCGGAAGATCTGGAGCAGGCCAGGACGTTGGTGCTGCGGGTCGAAGGGCGGCGCTTGCAAGGCATCGTGCGCCACAGCGAACGCCTGGAGGATGACAGCCTCAGGCTGGAAGTGGAGCCGGACTAGGCCCCACTTTTGCGTGCGCCGTGGGGTTCAGTGGGCACACTTGCAGCCTTGGGAGGCGCACTCCTCACCGTGCTCGTGATGCTTGGCGCAGGCTTCACAGCAATAGTGCTTGCCGTGACGCACGATCGGGTGTTCGCCGAGTTTGCAGGAACACTTCGGACAATCGCATATACGCTCAGTCATGGGTTTGACTCCTGTGGGTGGTGGTCGTCGGGGGGAGATGAAAACAACCCGTGCTTTTCAGTGTAGGGGTCGACTGCAACACCGCAACACCGCAACACCGCAACACCGCGTATGGCGCACTACTTGAGTCCTTGATGAATTATCCGTTTCGCGAGGACAGGAAATGACGCGTAAGAGGCGATGCCACACTGATTATCTTTGTTTCTGGACATCCTTATATATCCGGCCTCCCCCCACTCCGGCCCCCTGCTATTTTTCACCAGCCAATAATCCTCGCCATCTTCGGTGCCATAACCAACAATAAGCACGGCGTAATTCAAATCATCGTCATCGCAACTTTCATCATCCAATACCCCGCCGGAGTATTTTTCAAAGTTGTCGGAAGCGTCAATCGCCGCCGATACCGGCCCTTTGGCTACGGCCTGGCGCAGTGCCTCCTCGTCGCCACGAGGAATATTGGTATAGGTCACCGTATTGGCGGCGACAGCCTTGATCATGCCTGCATTACAGCGTCCCCCGCCGCCTGTGTAAGGGTAATATTCTTCTGACTGAATACCGTTTTGCTTGACGTAGTCATAGGTGTAATCCATCAGCCCCCCATCACATCCTTGATTACCTTGCTCACTGCTGCAATCAAGAATCTGCTGCTCGGAAAGCTCGACCAGTCTTTCGGTTTGCAAAAACAATGCGCCCTCCAGGGCACCCACCGCTGAAAAAGCATAACCGGAGCCACAAGTCCCCAATTGCTTGACTCTGGTAACAGCTCCCTGGGTACGCCAGTCCACTGAGCTTGGTATCTCCAGAGCCTGCGCCGTCACGGCACAGCCGCCAACCAGGATGAAACATGAGAGTTGCCAAAATCTCATACTTAGCCCCTGTTTCCATATGGTTTGCAGTTACCTCGCTATGTCATTGAAATGAAAGACCAATAAGCCAACGGCAACAACTGTCAAATATGACAGTTACTCAATACTGTTTAGTTATAAAAACCACACCATTTCGCGTTGTTAACCATAACTGTCAAATACGGAACTGCCCGACCAGACTGCCCAGGCGCTGGCCGAGGTCGGCCAGGCTGCGTGAAGTCTGCGCGCCGAGTTGGGTTTCATCGGCGACGCTGTCCACGGCCACGGCAATCTGGTGCACGCTGCGATTGATCTCTTCGGCCACGGCGGTCTGTTCTTCGGCGGCACTGGCGATCTGCGCGTTCATCGAATTGATGGTCGCGATCAGTTGGGCCATGGTGTCCAGCGAAGCCCCCGCCTCATTGGCCTGGGCCGAGGTGCCGTCGCCGGCCTCGCTGGAGCGGCGCATCGCCTCCACCGCTGACTGGGTGCCGGCCTGCAAACGGTCGATCATGCCCTGGATTTCCTGGGTGCTGATTTGCGTGCGGCTGGCCAGCGCCCGCACTTCATCGGCCACCACCGCAAAGCCGCGCCCGGCCTCGCCGGCGCGGGCGGCTTCGATGGCCGCGTTGAGCGCCAGCAGGTTGGTCTGCTCGGCAATCGAGCGGATCACTCCGAGCACGCTGACTATCGACGACACATCCTTTTGCAGGCTGTCCAGGGACACGCCGCTGCTGCGGATATCGTCCACCAGGGCATGGATCTTCTCGATGCTGCCGACCACCACGCGCTTGGCGGCCTGCCCTTCTTCGTCGGTCTGCTGGGCGGCGACCGCGGCGTTCTGCGCGCTCTTGGCCACTTCCTGGGCGGCCGCCGACATTTCGTTGATCGCCGTGGCCACCTGATCGGTTTCGTGACGCTGGCGCTCCATGGCCTGATCCGAGCGATTGGCCTGGTCGGACACCTGAGTCACCAGCCCGGTCAGTTGCGAGGTCATTTCAGTGATCTGCCGTACCAGGCCGTGGATCTTGTCGACGAAACGGTTGAACGAGCCGGCCAGTTCACCGAGTTCGTCCTGGCTGGTGATGGTCAGGCGGCGGGTCAGGTCGCCCTCGCCTGCCGCGATGTCATCGAGGTTGGCTTTCATCAAATGCAGCGGACGCACAATGGTGTTGGCCAGCAGCATCCCGACGGCAGCGATCACCAGCAGCACCACGACCGCCACGCCGACGATGCTCAGCACCATGCCTTGCATGCGGGCCTGGACCTTGGCTTCGACCACGGCCACCTGTGCTTCGATGCCATCGAGGTTGACCGAGGTGCCGACCGCCATGTCCCACTTCGGCAGATATTCGGTGTAGCCGAGCTTGGGCACCAGCACCTGGGTGTTGCCGGGCAATGGCGAGCTGTATTGCAGGTAGTGGGTACCGTCCCTGGCGACTTTCACCAGGTCGCGGTTGACGTAGACACCGTTCGGGTCGCGGTTGTCCTTGAAGCTCTGGCCCACGCCTTCGGGGCTGTTGGCCTTGAACAGGCGCACGGTGTTGGAGTCGTAGCCGAAGAAGTAGCCGTCCTTGCCATAGCTGATGCTCGACAGCAGCTTGATCACCTGCGCCCGCGCCGCCTCATCGCCAGGGGCGGCCGCGTCGTAGAGCGGTTTGATCGTGGTCATGGCCACGGCCACGTAGCTTTGCAGGGTCGCCTTGGCATCGCTGAGCAGGCGCTCGCGGGTCTGCTCGACTTCCTTGCGCGCCTGATCCTGCAGAATGAACAGCGTGGTCAGGCTGATGACCAGCGCAAACAGCAACACCGGGAGGACGGCAAGGGACAGGACTTTGGCCTTGAGGCTCATGCGCATGACGTTCACTCTTTTGATTTTGTTGTCGTGGTTAAAGCTTTAACGGCACGCCGGGTCAAAAGTTGAACGCCCCAAAAAGATCGCAGCCTTCGGCAGCTCCTACAGATGAACACCCTTCCCATGTAGGAGCTGCCGAAGGCTGCGATCTTTTGATCTTTTGCTTGTTAGATCACAGAACCATCGCCGCTACCCAGCCAAACGCCAGCAACGGCAGGTTGTAGTGCAGGAAGGTCGGGACCACGGTGTCCCAGATGTGATGGTGCTGGCCGTCGATGTTCAGGCCGGAGGTCGGACCCAGGGTCGAGTCCGAAGCCGGCGAACCGGCGTCGCCCAGGGCACCGGCCGTGCCGACGATGCACACGATCGCCAACGGGCTGAAGCCCAGTTGCACGCACAGCGGCACGAAGATCGCCGCCAGGATCGGCACCGTGGAGAACGACGAGCCGATGCCCATGGTCACCAGCAACCCCACCAGCAACATCAGCAAGGCGCCAATGCCCTTGCTGTGATCGATGTACGACGCCGACGACTCGACCAGCGTCTGCACCTCACCGGTGGCCTTCATCACTTCGGCAAACCCGGAGGCGGCGATCATGATGAAGCCGATCATTGCCATCATTTTCATGCCTTCGGTGAACAGGTCGTCGGTGTCGCGCCATTTGACGATGCCCGACACCGAGAAGATCAGGAAGCCGACCAGCGCACCAATGATCATCGAATCGAGCAACAACTGAATAATGAACGCCGCCGCGATGGCCACGCCGGCCACCATCAGGCTCAGCGGGTTGTATTGCACCGCCACTTGTTCGACCTGTTCAATCTTCGCCAGGTCGTAGACACGCTTCTTGCGGTAGCTGACAAACGCGATCAGCAGGCCCGCCACCATGCCCAGGGCCGGAATGCCCATGGCGTGGGTCACATTGATGCCGCTGATGTCCACGCCGCTGCGGGCAACGTTGGCCAGCAGGATCTCATTGAGGAAGATGTTGCCAAAGCCCACCGGCAGGAACATGTAGGGCGTGATCAGGCCAAAAGTCATGACGCAGGCGATCAGGCGACGGTCCAGTTGCAGCTTGGTCAGCACATAAAGAAGCGGCGGCACCAGCAACGGAATAAACGCGATATGTATCGGCAAGATGTTCTGCGAGGCGATGGCCACGACCCAGAGCAGGCCGATCAGCAGCCATTTGACCTGGCCACCGCCGCTGGCGTGCTGGCGATCGACCATGGCCAGGGCCTTGTCGGCCAGCGCATGGGCCATGCCGGACTTGGCAATGGCCACGGCGAAAGCACCGAGCAAGGCGTAGGACAACGCCACCGTCGCCCCGCCGCCGAGGCCGCTGTTGAAAGCCTTGAGCGTCGCTTCGATCCCCAGGCCACCGGTCAAGCCACCGACCAGCGCGCCGACGATCAGGGCGATCACCACATGCACGCGGGACAGGCTGAGGATCAGCATGATGCCGACCGCGGCAATTACTGCATTCATTGTCATACCTCTGGGCAAGCAAAAAGAGTCCGGCCGACAGTCTGCGAGAGCCGCCAGCGGATAAAAAATGGGTTTTATTAGAGGGCGCGCACTTTGCCGGACCGCTGTCGCCTTGTCAAAGCCAACCCGGGGTATTCGATATTCATTGGCCCGGCTTAAAGAAAGCCGAATCCCGGCCGCTACAGTGCAAAGTCTCAGATATTTATCGAATAAGGACGTCTCCATGTCGCTCAGACAACTTTCCATTCAATGGAAAATCACCCTGCTGGCCGGGCTGTGCCTGGCGGGCATCGTGACCCTGCTGGTGGGTCTTTCGCTGTATCGCATGGAGCACAGTTCCGAGTTGGTGAAAGCCTCGAGCATGGAGATGCTGACCGAAGCGGCCCAGGCGCGGATCGAGTCCCAGGGCGAAAACCAGGCACTGGGGATTCGCCAGCAGTTCATGGACGCCTATCAGTACGGCCACGGCTTCTCGCGGCAGGTGCTGTTCCTGCGTGACCAGGCCGAGAAGCGTTTTCTCGATGCCTTCGACCTGCGCGAAGACCTGACCCGCCAGGTCAAGTCGGCCCTGCAAGCCAACCCGGACCTGCTCGGCCTGTCCCTGGTGTTCGAACCCAATGGACTGGACGGCAAGGACGAACTGTTCGCCGGTCAGGCCGAGCTTGGCAGCAACGACAAGGGCCGTTTCGCCCTCTACTGGTCGCAGCCGACGCCGGGCAAGTTGACGTCCATGGCGCTGCCGGAAAAGGACATGGCCGACACCAGCACCGGTCCCAGCGGCGAAGCGGCCAACGCCTGGTTCACCTGCCCGCGCACCACCCTCAAGCCGTGCGTGATCGAACCCTACTTCTATGAGATCGACGGTCAGAACGTGCTGATGACCAGCATCGTTTTCCCGCTGATGGTCAATGGCAAGGTCATCGCCTCGCTCTCGGTGGACATCAACCTCAACAGCCTGCAAGCGGTCAGCCTGGGCGCGAGCAAGAAGCTCTATGATGGCCAGACCAGCGTCAGCATCATCAGCCCGGCCGGCCTGCTCGCCGGCTACAGCCCGGACGCCGGCAAACTCAGCCAGCGCCTGGACGCCGTGGACCAGGCCAGCGGCGCCGAACTGCTGCGCATGCTCGCCGCCAGCAGCAAAACCGCCAGCCTGTACAGCCAGCAGCAACTGAAAGTACTGGCGCCCTTCCAGCCGATCCCCGGCGGTAAATCCTGGGGCGTGCTGCTCGACGTGCCGGAGAAAGTCCTGGTCGGCCCCGCCGAAGCCCTGAAAAAGCAACTCGATGACAGCAACACCGCCGGTACGCTGGTTGAACTCGGCCTGGGCGTGCTCGCCGCGCTGCTCGGCCTGGTGCTGGTGTGGCTGATGGCCCGCAGCGTCACCCGTCCGATCCTCGGCGTGGCGCACATGCTCGAAGACATCGCCAGCGGCGAAGGTGACCTGACCCGCCGCCTGGCCTACGACAAGCAGGATGAGCTGGGCCAGTTGGCCGGCTGGTTCAACCGTTTCCTCGACAAGCTGCAACCGATCATTGCCGAAGTGAAACGTTCGGTGCAGGACGCTCGCAGTACCGCGGACCAGTCGTCCGCCATCGCCACCCAGACCAGCGCCGGCATGGAACAGCAGTACCGCCAGGTGGATCAGGTCGCGACCGCCTCCCACGAAATGAGCGCCACCGCCCAGGACGTCGCCCGCAGCGCCGCGCAAGCGGCCCATGCCGCGAGGGATGCCGATCAGGCGACCCGTCAGGGCCTGACCGTGATCGACCGCACCACCGCCAGCATCGACAATCTCGCCGCCGACATGAGCGCGGCCATGGTCCAGGTCGAAGGCCTGGCCGCCAACAGCGAGAAGATCGGCACGGTACTGGAAGTGATCCGCGCGATTGCCGAACAGACCAACCTGCTGGCCCTTAACGCCGCGATCGAAGCGGCTCGTGCCGGTGAGGCTGGACGCGGGTTTGCCGTGGTGGCCGATGAAGTGCGCAACCTGGCGCGGCGTACCCAGGAATCCGTCGAAGAAACCCGTCTGGTGATCGAACAACTGCAAAACGGCACCCAGGAAGTGGTGGGCTCGATGAGCAACAGCCATCGTCAGGCCCAGGGCAGTGTCGAGCAGGTTGGCCAGGCGGTAACGGCGTTACGCCAGATCGGCGACGCGGTGACCGTGATCAACGACATGAACATGCAGATCGCCAGTGCCGCCGAAGAGCAAAGCGCGGTGGCCGAGGAGATCAACAACAACGTGGCGACCATCCGCGACGTGACCGAGTCGCTGTCGGGCCAGGCCAATGAATCGGCGCGGGTCAGCCAGTCGCTCAACAGCCTGGCGAACCAGCAGCAGAGCCTGATGGATCAGTTCCGCGTTTAAGCCCGCTCCCACAAATTTTTCTGTGCCCGACTCAACCAAATGATGGCGAGTGGATATCTGCCAGACCTTGATTATGCTTCATGGAACCTTGCAGCGTTTTCTGGCGTCAACCTGAATGCAAGCCACGTAATCCGATGACTTCAGCCCCAGGGCCTGGGTACGGTAAGTGTTGGTGGGAACTCCGGCCTACAACAAGAGCAAGACGGAGAATACTCATGGCAGCAATCGACAATACAACCACGGGCAGCGCGCCCAACCGCGGGCTCACCCGGGAGGAGCGCAAGGTCATCTTCGCCTCCTCCCTGGGCACCGTGTTCGAGTGGTACGACTTCTACCTGTACGGCTCCCTCGCGGCGATCATCGCCAAGCACTTCTTCGCCGGTGTCAACGAAACGACGTCCTTCATCTTCGCCCTGCTCGCCTTCGCCGCCGGCTTCGCCGTACGCCCCTTCGGCGCCATCGTGTTCGGTCGGTTGGGCGACATGATCGGGCGCAAGCATACGTTTCTCATCACCATCGTGATCATGGGTATCTCCACGGCCGTGGTGGGTTTGCTGCCCGGCTATGCGACCATCGGCGTCGCCGCGCCGATCATCCTGATCAGCCTGCGCCTGTTGCAAGGCCTGGCGCTGGGGGGTGAGTACGGCGGCGCCGCGACCTACGTGGCCGAACATGCACCCAAGGGCAAACGCGGCTTCTTTACCTCGTGGATCCAGACCACGGCAACCCTCGGCCTGTTTCTTTCACTGCTGGTGATCCTCGCCTGCCGTACCCTCCTGGGCACCGAAGCCTTCGAAGCCTGGGGCTGGCGGATTCCGTTCCTGCTGTCGATCCTGTTGTTGATCGTCTCGGTGTACATCCGCCTGCAGCTCAGCGAGTCGCCGGTTTTCATGAAAATGAAGGCCGAAGGCAAATCCTCCAAGGCACCGTTGACTGAATCCTTCGCCCGCTGGGAGAACCTGAAGATCGTGATCATGGCCCTGCTCGGCGGTACCGCCGGCCAGGCGGTGGTCTGGTACACCGGGCAATTCTATGCACTGTTCTTCCTGCTGCAGACGCTGAAGATCGACCCGCAGACCGCGAACCTGCTGATTGCCGGCTCATTGCTGATCGGCACGCCGTTCTTCGTCATTTTCGGCAGCCTGTCCGACCGCATCGGGCGCAAGGGCATCATCATGGCTGGCTGCATCCTCGCGGCCCTGACTTACTTCCCGATCTTCCATGCGCTGACCCAATACGGTAACCCCGACGTGTTCATTGCGCAGGAGAAGAATCCGGTCACGGTCGTCGCCAATCCCGCCCAGTGCTCGTTCCAGTTCGACCCGGTGGGCAAGGCCAAATTCACCAGTTCCTGTGACCTGGCCAAGACCGTACTGGCCAAAAGGGCCATCCCCTACAAGAACGTGGACGCCGAACCGGGCGCCGTTGCGCAGGTGCGCATTGGCGATAAAGTGATCGAGAGCTTCGAGGGCACCGGCATGCCGGCCGCCGATTTCAAGGCCAGGAACGACGCCTTTACCGCCACCCTCGCCACCGCCCTCAAGGACGCCGGTTACCCAGAGAAGGCCGACCCGGCCAAGACCAACTACCCGATGGTGTTGCTGCTGCTGACGATCCTGGTGATCTACGTGACCATGGTCTACGGGCCGATTGCCGCCTGGCTGGTGGAACTGTTCCCGGCGCGCATCCGCTACACCTCGATGTCGCTGCCCTACCACATCGGCAATGGCTGGTTCGGTGGCTTCCTGCCGACGGTGGCATTCGCCATGGTGGCGGCCACGGGGGATATCTACTACGGGCTGTGGTATCCGATCGTCATCGCGGTGATGACGGCGGTGCTGGGTATTTTCTTCATGCCGGAAACCAAGGATCGGGAGATTCATCACACCTGAGCAGGGGGAGGTTCTATGTGGGAGCGAGCAAGCCCGCTCCCACAATGGACCTCAGTGTCTGGGCAATTCGATGACGACCTTCAGCCCGCACCACTCGCTTTCCAGCAACGACAGTCTGCCGCCCCAGCTATCGACGATGTCGCGCACGATACCCAGCCCCAAACCATGCCCATGGGTTTGCTCGTCCAGGCGCGTGCCTCGGCCGAACACCTGATCGCGACGCTCTTCGGGAATCCCCGGGCCGTCATCTTCCACGCCGAGTTCAAAGCCCTCTGCAGTCTCGGCCACACTCAGGCGAACCTCGGCATCGGCCCACTTGCAGGCGTTATCCAGCAGGTTGCCCAACAGTTCCAGCAGATCTTCGCGATCCCAGGGCAATTGCAGGCCGGCGGGTGCGCGGTAGCTCAGTGCCAGGTGGTCGCCATGGATCATGTTCAGCGTGGCCAGCAAGCCGGGGAGCTCGGCATCGCAATCAAACAGGGCGCCCGGCAACGCATCGCCGGACAACCGCGCACGATTGAGTTCCCGATTGAGTCGCTGCTGGACTTGTTCCAGTTGTTCCTTGAGGGTCTTGCGCAATTGTGGGTGCGCGTCGAGTTGCTCGCTTGAAGCCAGGCTCAACAGCACCGCCAGCGGGGTTTTCAAGGCGTGGCCGAGGTTGCCCAGGGCATTGCGTGAGCGCTTGAGGCTGTCCTCGGTGTGGGCCAGCAAATGGTTGATCTGCGCCACCAGTGGCTCCAGTTCCACCGGCACCCGATCGTCGAGTTGCGAGCGCTGGCCCTGTTGCAGCTGCGCAATCTGCTCACGGGCCTGCTCCAGCGGACGCAAGGCCCGGCGCACGGTAATCCGTTGCAGCAGCAGAATCAGCAACAGCGCTGTCAAACCGAGGCCAAACCCGAGCTGTTGCATGCGCCGGAAGCTTTCGCGTATCGGCGTGTAATCCTCGGCGACACTGATGGAGATCGGCACCCCCGAACGTCGATAGTCCGTGCGCAGCACCAGTAACTGTTGCCCTTCCGGCCCCAGTTGCAGGTTGCCATGCAGACCGGGTTGATCGAGCACCGGCAGTTCCTGATCCCAAAGGGAACGGGAACGCCAATGGCCATCGGTGAAATCGATGCGGAAATAATGCCCGGAGAATGGCCGCTGATAGGCCGGTGACAGGCGCCGCTCATCCAGCTGCAAACCTTGCGGCCCGCGCACCAGCGCCGCCAGCAGGTTCTCGCTGTCATTGCGCAACCCGGCTTCGAGGTAACGCTGCAACCCCATTTCGAACAACCACAGGCTGGTTTGCGCCAGCACCAGGCCAACGACCACCATCACGCTGATCAGGCCCAGGCTCAAGCGGCGCTGGATCGATCTCACCGGGCTTGCCCGCCAAACAGGTAACCCTGGCCGCGACGGGTTTCAATCACACTTTTGCCGAGTTTGCGGCGCAAGTGGTTGACGTGGACTTCCAGCACATTGGAATCGCGCTCGGTTTCACCGTCGTAGAGGTGTTCGGCAAGGTGGCCTTTGGAGAGGATCTGCTCGGGGTGCAGCATGAAATAACGCAACAGGCGAAACTCCGCGGCGGTCAGCTGAATGTCCGCACCGTCGCGCACAACGCACTGGCGACCTTCGTCCAGATGCAGCCCGGCAGCCTTGAGCGTTGGCTGGTTGACCTGGCCATGGGAGCGGCGCAGCAACGCCTGGATGCGCAAAAACAGCTCTTCGGGATGAAATGGCTTGGTCAGGTAATCGTCGGCGCCGGCCTTGAGGCCTTCGATGCGTTCGGCCCAGGAGTCCCGGGCCGTCAGGATCAGCACCGGCGTGGCCAGCCCCGCCGCCCGCCATTGCGCCAGCACTTCAAGCCCCGGCACGCCCGGCAGACCGAGGTCGAGGATGATCAGGTCATAAGGCTCGGTGCTGCCCTGATGCACAGCATCGCGACCATCGGCCAGCCAGTCCACCGCATAGCCCTGGCGACTGAGGCCGGCCAGCAGTTCGTCGGCCAGGGGCACATGGTCTTCCACCAGGAGCAAACGCATGGATCAGTCTTCCTCGTCTTTCAATAATCGGCCGTCAGTCGCATCGATGTGCAGCTCACGGACCACGCCTTCGGGGGTCAGCAATTCGACATCATAAAGGTAGATGTTGTGCTTCTCTTCGAGTTCGGCTTCCAGCAGTTTTGCGCCGGGGTAGCGATCCATCGCTTGCTGCAGCAGTTGCTCCAGCGGCAGGATCACGCCCTGTTGACGCAGGCGCAGGGCTTCATCCTGATCCAGGTCGCGGGCCATCACTGCCGAGCAAAATGCCAGAAGCAGCAGCGCCATTCTGCGTGCGACACATCGATTGAGTAGAAACACCTTCATTACCAATCCTGATGATCCTTGAGTCACTGCCCGCTGACCGCGTCTAATTCCAGAGCGAAAACCACAATGGTACCAGCGTTGCGTCGGGGGTATAGGCGAGCCACCTTAACCCGCTGAACTTAATTGAAACTGAATTGCCATCATTGCTGACACCACAACCCCGTAGGAGCTGCCGAAGGCTGCGATCCTTTCTCACTTTCACTTGAGTCGCCAGGCAAAAGACCAAAAGATCGCAGCCTTCGGCAGCTCCTACACACTTCGAGAGCGCAATGACCGCCATCCACATCAAGTTCCCGTCCCTGACCCTCAAGGCCGGCCCACGAGCCTTTGCGCGCATCCGGGACAACGGTTTGAACGCCGCCGACGTCGGCACCTTGCCGGGCGCGGCTGGCGGGCCGAAGGCGCTGGGGATTCAGGGTCTGGACCTGGCGCTGTTCGGCGAGTGGCTGCCGGCGGCACCGCGGGAGCGTTCGCTGATTGGCGCATCGGTGGGTTCCTGGCGCTTCGCCAGCGCCTGCCTGCCGGACGCCGCCGAGGGTATCCGGCGTCTCGGGCAGCTGTACACAGAGCAACACTTTGCCAAGGGCGTGACCATGGCGCAGATCAGCCAGAGCTCACAGCGCATGCTCAATGACCTGCTCGACGGTCGCGATGCCTCGATCCTCAGTAACAGCCATTACCGCCTGAACATCATGGTGGTCAAAAGCCACGGTTTGCTGGCCGACGATCATCGCGGCCGCCTGGGACTGGGCCTGTCATCGGTCATCGCCGACAACCTGCGTGGCCGGGCGCGGCTGGCACGACACTTCGAACGCCTGATCATCCACGACCCGCGCCTGGCGCCGCCGGTCGATGCCTTGAGTGACTTCCCCTCGCGCTTCGTCGCCCTCAATGCCGGCAATTTGCGCCAGGCCCTGCTGGCCTCGGGCTCGATCCCGATGGTGATGCAAGGCGTGCGCGACCTGCCGGGCGCCGGCGCCGGGACCTTCCGCGACGGTGGTCTGCTGGATTACCACCTGGACCTGCCCTACAGCGGCAACGACATCGTGCTGTACCCGCACTTCACCGACCGGGTGATCCCGGGCTGGTTCGACAAGACCCTGCCGTGGCGCCGCGCCTGCCCGGCTCGCTTGCAGAACGTGCTGTTGCTGGCACCATCGAAGGAATACCTGGCGCGCCTGCCCTACGGCAAACTGCCGGACCGAAACGACTTCAAGCGCTTCATGGGCGATGCCCCGAGCCGGCAGAAATATTGGCGCACGACCATGGACGAAAGTCGCCGCCTGGGGGACGAGTTCCTCGAACTGGCCGCCAACGGTCGCCTCGGCGAGCGCTTGCTGACCCTTTAGTCAGGACAAACTGCTAAACTCGCCGCCTGCCCGAATCGCTGCGGCGAACGCCACCTGAACAGAGCTGAAAACACTGTGGAAATCTTCAAGGAATTTACTTTCGAATCCGCCCATCGCCTGCCCCACGTCCCGGACGGCCACAAGTGCGGGCGCCTGCACGGTCACTCGTTCAAAGTGGCCATCCACCTGAGCGGCGACCTCGACCCGCACACCGGCTGGATCCGTGACTTCTCGGAAATCAAGGCGATCTTCAAGCCGCTGTACGAGCGCCTGGACCACAACTACCTGAACGACATTCCCGGCCTGGAAAACCCGACCAGCGAAGTGTTGGCCAAGTTTATCTGGCAGGAATTGAAGCCTCTGCTGCCGGAACTGAGCGCGATCCGTATCCACGAGACCTGCACCAGCGGTTGCATCTATCGCGGCGAGTAATCTTCAGACAACACTGCTCCCACAAGGGATATGCGTTTCGTCAGTGACATGAAAAACAGCCTTCATCGGCTGTTTTTTTATGCCTATGCTCTTTGCCTCTTCCCCGCCAAGAGGACAAGCCCATGACTGACTGGCCACTGGATCAGGTCTTCGAGTTCAACGGACATCAGGTACGCTACACCATACGCGGCGACGGCCCGCCGCTGGTGTTCGTGCATGGCACGCCGTTTTCTTCTTTCGTGTGGCACCGGATCGCGCCGTATTTCATGGCGACTCACCGCGTCCACTACTTCGATCTGCTGGGCTATGGGCAGTCGGCACAACCCGAGGACGATGTCTCGCTCGGTGTGCAAAACCTGTTGTTGACGCAGTTGCTGGAGCATTGGGACCTGGACTGCCCCGACGTGGTGGCCCATGACTTTGGCGGTGCCACGGCGCTGCGCACGCACCTGCTCAACGACAAGGATTACCGCAGCCTGACGCTGATCGACCCGGTGGCGCTCACACCCTGGGGCTCGCCATTCGTGCAGCATGTGCGCCAGCATGAAGCAGCCTTCAGCGGACTGCCCGATTACATCCAGCGCGCCATCGTGCCGACCTATATACGCGGGGCGATCAAGCGGGAAATTCCCGATACCGAACTCGCCCCCTACGTTCAGCCGTGGCTGGGGGAACCGGGGCAGGCGGCGTTCTACCGGCAGATCGCGCAGATGGACGAGCGCTATACCCGTGAGGCCGAGGGCCTATACCCGACGATTCGCTGCCCGGTGCAGATTCTCTGGGGTGAAGACGACCAGTGGATTCCCATCGAACGCGGGCAGGCGCTGCATCGGATGATTCCCGGATCGCTGTTTTATCCGATACCCAACGCCGGTCATCTGGTTCAGGAAGATGCGCCCGAGGCGGTCGTCGCCGCTCTTATGGGATTTTTACCCCTGCAACAATCCTCCTGAACAAACCCGCTCCCACATTTTGAACTGGCGGGATTCGCCGCTGGCGAGCTAACGTAAGGGTATCGCCTGTACGATTCGCCAAAAGGATCTGCCCGATGCACATCATCAACGCCCGTCTGCGCAACCAGGAAGGCCTGCATGAGTTGAACCTGGAAAACGGCCTGATCAGCAGCATCGGCCGCCAGATCGAAGCCCCGACCCTGGGCCCTGACGATCTGGACGCCGGTGGCAATCTGGTGGTGCCCCCCTTTGTCGAACCGCACATCCACCTCGACGCCACCCTGACCGCCGGCGAACCGCGCTGGAACATGAGCGGCACGCTGTTCGAAGGCATCGAATGCTGGGGCGAACGCAAGGCCACCATCACCGAAGAAGACACCAAGGCCCGGGCCAAGAAAACCATCCAGGCCCTCGCCGCCCACGGCATCCAGCATGTGCGCACCCACGTCGACGTCACCGACCCGCAACTGACCGCGCTCAAGGCCTTGCTCGAAGTGCGCGAGGAAAGCCGGCACCTGGTCGACCTGCAAATCGTCGCCTTTCCCCAGGAAGGCATCGAGTCCTACCGCAATGGTCGCGAACTGATGGAAGAAGCCATCCGCATGGGCGCGGACGTGGTGGGCGGCATTCCGCATTTTGAATACACCCGCGATCAGGGCGTCAGCTCGGTGAAGTTCCTCATGGACCTGGCCGAACGCAGCGGTTGCCTGGTGGACGTGCATTGCGACGAAACCGACGACCCGCACTCACGTTTTCTCGAGGTGCTCGCCGAAGAGGCCCGCAGCCGCGACATGGGTTCGCGGGTCACGGCCAGCCACACCACGGCCATGGGCTCTTACGACAACGCCTACTGCGCCAAACTGTTTCGCTTGCTCGGGCATTCGGGGATCAGCTTTGTCTCCTGCCCCACCGAAAGCATCCACCTGCAAGGTCGCTTCGACAGTTTCCCGAAACGCCGGGGTGTGACCCGGGTCAACGAGTTGCTGGAAGCGGGCATGAACGTGTGCTTCGGCCAGGACTCGATCGTCGATCCGTGGTATCCGCTGGGCAACGGCAACATTCTGCGGGTGCTCGAAGCCGGCCTGCACATCTGCCACATGCTCGGTTATCGCAACCTGCAAAGTGCGCTGGACCTGGTGACGGACAATAGCGCCAAAGCCATGAACCTCGGCGATCGTTATGGCCTGGAGCGCGGGCGGCCGGCGAATCTGCTGATTCTGTCGGCGGAGAGCGATTACGAGGTGATCCGCAGCCAGGGGTTGCCGCTGTACTCGGTGCGCGATGGCAAGGTGTTGATGAAGCGGACGATGCCGGTGCTGGAGTTCAGTGGGCTGAGCTGAGTCTGGTGTTGACCGAGCTGGCCTCTTCGCGAGCAAGCCCGCTCCCACACGGGTTCTTTGTCGTACACAGATGTTGTGTTCACTGAAGATCAACTGTGGGAGCGGGCTTGCTCGCGAAGGCTATTTTGAAGTCAATCAATTAACCGAGCCGTACCAAACAGACTGACCCGACTCAATTCCCCATGCTCCTCTTCCAGCAAGATCGGCGCCGTGCCACCCGGCATCGTCACCTTGACCTCCCCGGCGCTGACCCAACCTGCCCGCCAGGCCGCACAGGCGACCGCGCTGGCACTGGTCCCCGACGACGCCGTCGGCCCCTCGCCCCGCTCGAACACCCGCGCGGCGATGTGCCCCTCAGACACACGCATTGCCCATTGCAGGTTGATTCCCGCCGGACAAGGTTTGCCTGCACCGACCGGCATGGCGTAGGCAATCCGCGTCAGCCCATCACCCAGCGCCGGCTCGCGCATCTGCTCGTTGCTCGGCAGGTCCCCGGCACTTTCCACCAGCGTCACGCAATGGGGATTGCCTACCCGCGCGAATTGGCTGCGCGACCATGCGCTGTTGAGTGCCGACAATGGTTCAACGTGGCTGAGTTCGCGACCGTTGAACATCGCCGTTGCAACCCCGTGAGCACTGACCGCCGACGGCCCGAATCCCGGCTGGCCCAGATCGAGCCAGAACCCCTTCACGCCCTCGACCTCTGCGGTTCTCACTGAAGTCTGCCCCGGCGAAGGCGTATCAGCCTTGTCGTGGTGAACCCTGAGCAGACAGGCTTCGCTCTGCGGCAATAGCCCTTGATCGCTGAGGGCCTGGGAAAAAATCGTCAGCCCGTTGCCGCTGCGCTCGGCCAGGGTACCGTCGGTGTTGACGATCAACAGATCAAAGGGTGGCGACGCCTGAAATGGTCCGACCAGCAAACCGTCGCTGCGATGATCCTTGCTGCCGGGTGGTTGAGTGCCTGGAGCCCAGCTGCAACAAGCCTCGATCGCGGCTAGCGCCCAGGCTTCGAGGGTTTGCGCTGCCTGGCTGGCCTGATCGGGCAGGTCGATACCCTGGCGGCGCAGTTCTTCGGGCGCTACCACGATGTAAATGTTGCCCCGTGCATCGTACCGCTGCGCCATGGCGCCCTCCGTGTGTCGTTGGAATGGTTCAACATATCGCGAAAAACAGCGGCGCTGTGCAACCATGTCGCCCTGTTTGACCGTAAAACTTTCCGGGCACTGATCGAACCCTCCCAGGCCGATCACTGTCCGTTGAGGACGCGACGCTTTTTGCCAAGGATTGTTATGACCAGCCTCAACAGCCAGACCACCTTCGTTCCCGGCCGCCTGGAACAGATGTCCACGCGCATCGGATTTTTCATCGCCGGGGTCGGCATCGCCGCGTGGGCGCCGCTGGTGCCCTATGCCAAGGCCCGGGCCGGACTGGATGAAGGCACTTTGGGATTGTTGCTGCTGTGCCTGGGGGTGGGTTCGATACTGGCGATGCCGTTGGCCGGGATCCTGGCCACACGTTTCGGCTGCCGGCGGGTGACGGCCGGCGGGACCCTGCTGATCTGTGCCGCCCTGCCGCTGCTGGCGACGGTGTCGTCGATTCCGGCGCTGGTCGCCGCGTTGTTCATGTTCGGCGCGGGGCTCGGCACCGTGGATTCGACGGTCAACCTGCAAGCGGTGATCGTCGAGCGCGCCAGCGGTAAAAACATGATGTCGGGGTTCCATGGCCTGTTCAGCCTGGGCGGGATTGTCGGTGCGGCGGGTGTCAGCGGGTTGCTTGGCCTGGGAATTTCACCCCTGGGGGCGACGCTGGTGGTGATCATGTTGCTGCTGATCGCGCTGGCCAAGGCCGTGCCGCATCTGCTGCCCTACGGCAGCGAGAGTTCGGGGCCGGCGTTTGCGGTGCCCCATGGCATCGTTCTGTTCATCGGCGGCATGTGCTTCATCGTGTTCCTCGCCGAAGGCGCGGCGCTGGACTGGAGTGCGGTGTTCCTGACGCAGGAGCGTGGCATCGACACGGCGTATGCGGGGCTCGGTTATGCCGCGTTTGCCCTGACCATGACGGCCGGGCGCTTGACCGGTGACAAAATCGTGCGGCGCCTGGGCGCGACGCAGGTGATTGTGTTCGGCGGGCTGACAGCTGCTACAGGCTTGTTTCTGGCGACATTCGCACCGAGCTGGGAGGCGGCGCTGGCGGGTTATGCGCTGCTGGGTGCCGGTTGCTCGAACATTGTGCCGGTGCTGTACACCGCGGTCGGCAAACAGACGGTCATGCCCGAAAGCATCGCCGTGCCGGCCATTACCACCCTGGGTTATGCGGGCATCCTGGCAGGCCCCGCCGTCATCGGCTTCGTCGCCCATGGCAGCAGCTTGAGCTTTGCCTTTGCCTTGATGGCGCTGTTGCTGGTGGCAGTGGCCGTTGGCGGGAAAGTGTTGAAGGTCTGAAAAGCTTCCACCGGTAAGCCCCGTACCCAATGTGGGATCGGCGGTGCGGCGATCCCACAGGGTTCTTGGTACACCTCGGTCTATCAGAACCCGACACTGGCCTGCACAAAGAACGTGCGCGGCGCACCGACGTACATGCCCGAGTTGTTGTCGCTGGAACGGGTGAAATACTGCTTGTCGAAGATGTTCTTCACCCCCGCCCCCAGTTTCAGGTTCGACACCTGCGGACCGAAGTCATAGCCGGCACGTGCGTTCCAGAGCACGTAACCCGGGATATCACCGAACTGGCCGTCAGCGGTGCCTTCGGTGATGTAGTTGCCGTTGAAGCTGCCATCGGCGTTCACGCCGGTGCCCGGCGAGCGCTGCTTGGACTGGGCGAACGCATCGAGGTTGTAAGTCCAGCGGTTGACGTCGTAACGCAGGCCGGCGGTGGCCACCTGGCGAGAGTAGAACGGCAGGTCACGGCCCTTGAAGCCCGGGATCTCACCTTCGTAGGTGGCACGGGTGTAGGTGAAACCGGCGTTGGCGGTCAAGCCGTCCAGCATCGGGTTCAGCGCGGCCATGTCGTAGTGCACCGAGGCTTCGATCCCCTGGTGCTTGGTCGCGCCGAGGTTGGTCCAGCCCACGTCATTGCTGATGTATTGCAGTTCGTCGTCGAAGTCGATGTAGAACAGCGTCACCTCACCGCCCCACACGTCATCGTTGTAGCGCGTACCGATCTCGTAGGTCTTGGCCTTTTCCGGCTCCAGGCCGTTGGCGGGCTCATCACCGATACCGCCCTGCCCCAGTTGGAAATACTGCAGCGCGCCGAATGAGGTTTCGTAGTTGGCGAACAGTTTCCAGGCATCGGACATGTGATACATCACACTCAGGGCCGGCAGCGGTTCGTTGCTTTCGATGCTGCGTTTTTTCTCCGGCACCCGCTTACCGGCGTTATCCAGCACCGGGCGGTCGTGCCAGTCGGTGCGGATGTGCTCGAAGCGAATACCCGGGGTGACGGTCCAGTTGCCAACGTCGATCTTGTTGTCGACGTAGACCGAATTGGCCTCGGTGCCACCGGTGCGGTCCTGATAGACATGGCCGTCCGCCCCCGGACGCACCACTGGCTGGTTGTCGACCAGCGCCACTCGGCTGGCCTCTTCGTGCATGGCCTCTTTCAGGTAGCGATAACCGACACTGACTTCCTGGGTGGTCGGGCCCACATCAAACACATGGGACACCCGTGGTTCGATACCGTAGGTGTAGTAGCTGCGCGGATAGGAGTTGAGTGTGTTCAGGTCCCGCGAGGCAATGGTGCTGCCACGAAAGCTGTCGGTGTAATAGGTCAGCACTTCGGCCTGGGTGCGATCGTCGATCTGCCGCGCCCACTTGAACGACACATCCTTGCGCCGGCCGCTGAAGCTGTCGTAGTCGCGTACCGACTGGAACGGGTCGGCGTCGTACTGCGCCTGGTTCAGGCCGCCGGGCATGTCGGCCTTGGCATCGTAGTAGTGGAAGTTGAGGCTGAAATCGTCGACATCGGTCGGCGCCCAATGGGTCTTGAGGATCACGTCGTCGATGTCGTTGCCGTTGTTGCTTTCACGGTAACCGTTGCCGTTCACCCCGGAGTACAACAACGCCACGCCCATGCCGTTGTCGGCGGTACCACCCATGAACGCGGTGTCGATGTGCTTCCAGCCACCGTGCCGGGAAGTTTCCAGGGTGGTGCCGATTTCCGCCGAGGCTTGCTCCGGGATCGCGCGGGTCACGAAATTGATCACGCCACCGACGTTTTGCGGCCCGTAGCGTACGGAACCGGCACCGCGCACCACGTCGATGCTGTCGAGGTTGCCGGAGGAAATCGGCGCCATGGACAGTTGCGGCTGGCCGTAAGGCGCGAACGCCGCCGGGATGCCGTCGATCAGCACGGTGGAGCGTGGCGACAGGCGCGAAGTCAGGCCGCGCACGCCGACGTTCAGGGAAATGTCGCTGCCACCGGTACCGTTGGCATCCTGCACTTGCACGCCCGGGACACGTTTGAGTACGTCGCCGACGTTCATCGCGCCCTGCTCGACCATGGCTTCGCGGCGCACCACGGTGCGTGCGCCGGGGTGGTTCTGCACCACGGCGGCATCGGCGTCGCCGAGCCAGTCGCCGACCACCTTGATGTCAGTCACGCCCAGTTCCAGTGGGCCGTTGGCCGCCGAAGCGGGCGCCGGCATCAAGGTCACCGAACCTTCATCAATCTGGTATTGCAGGCCGCTGCCTTGCAGCAACTGGCGCAACGCGTCTTCCGGGGAAAGGTTGCCATCCACCGCCGGGGCCTGCTTGCCGGCAACCAGTTCAGGGCTGAAGAACACCTGAAGCGAGGTTTGCTGGCCCAACTGACTCAGGGCTTGTCCCAGAGGTTGCGCCGGGATACGGATGCCGTCGGCGGCAAGGGCCTGAGGCAGCGCAATATTGACCGCCAGCGCAAGGGCCAGCGGCAACCAGGGGAGTTTGTTGTTTTTAGCGGTGGAGATTTTCACGTCGAACGTAATCCTGTGGATCGCAAGAGTGCGCGCTTGTTAATGCAAACCAGTTGCAGTTGAACAGGAAGACGATGAACTCGAAAAAAACCTGAATTTTATTTTGAAATTATTTCCTGGCTGCCATCGCCAAGGGTGCGCACGGCCACCGGCAGGATGCTCGGCAAGGCCTTGAGCAGCGCATCGGTGTTGTCGGATTTGAACACGCTGGTCAGGCGCAGATCGCCCACCGCTGCGCTGGCGACCTTGAGCGGCTTCTCGCGATAGCGCGAGACCTGCTCGGCGACATCGGCGAGGCTGGCGTTGTTGAACACCAGTTTGCCGCTGCGCCACGCGGTCATTTCCGTCGGGTTGACGGCATAAGCGGCGGCAACTCTGCCCTGGGCATCGACGTGGGTGCCGAGGCCCGCCGTCAGATTGATGAAATCGTTATCGCCCGCGTCGTGCCCTTGAACCTTGACGGTGCCCTGCTCCACCACCACCCGGGTTTCGCGGGCGCCATAGCGCACGTCGAAGCGGGTGCCGGTGACCGTGACCTTGCCGCTGCCCGCCGCGACAACAAAGGGTCGGCTGGTGTCATGCTCGACGCTGAACATCGCTTCGCCTTCGGTCAGCTCAACGTGGCGTTGCCCCTTTTCAAAGCGCACCTGGATCCGGCTGCGGCTGTCCAGGTCGACCACCGAGCCGTCCGGCAACGCCACATGGCGGCGCTCATTCAGGGCTGTTGAAAACTCGGCGGTGTAAGGCGCCGGATGATTCAGGCCGCTGAACAAGCCCAGGCCGAGCGCCACGGCCAGCACGCTGGCGGCCACCGCATAGCGCAACACCGGACGAGGTTTTTTCAGCACCGGCGGAGTTTCACACAGGGCCTGCAAACGCGCGGCCGGCACCAGGTCGGCGGCACTCCACAAGCCCTGGAGCACTTCGAATTCGTTGCGGTGCTGGGGGTGTTGGTCCAGCCAGAGCTCAAACCGGTGCCGCACTTCGACATCCACAACAGGCTCCTGCAAACGCACAAACCACTGCGCCGCGTCATCGCGAACCGCTGTCTGCCCGCACGCACAATCACGAGTATCCATCATGGAAGTTCCTGTTTGGCTGGGGAGGAGAATTCACGCCGCATCCTGGTGTAGGAGCTGCCGCAGGCTGCGATCTTTTGGCTGCTTTGAGACCGCTGAAGATCAAAAGATCGCAGCCTTCGGCAGCTCCTACGCAAGCCACCACACATCATGATTGCAGTCCTTCAAGGCGATCACGCAGGTGCCGAAGCGTGCGGATCATATACTTTTCCACCATGTTCCTGGACAGTCCCAGGCGTTCGGCGATTTCTGCCTGGGTCAGGCCCTCGATTTTCTGCCAGACAAACACCTTGCGGCAGTTGACCGGCAACTCGGTGAGCGCCTGCTCGATGGAATCAGCCAGCTGGATCGCATGCATGAAATGCTCCGGGTCGCCGGTCGGCGACTCACTGAGATCAATCGCCTCCGACTCCATGGCGCCCCGCCGGTCCTCACGCCGATAACCATCCACGGCAATATTGCGCGCGGTCTGGTGCAAATACGCCCGGGGCTGTTGCACCACCGCCGAATCGGACTCAAGCACCCGCACGAAGGTGTCGTGGGCCAGGTCCTCGGCCTGCTGACGATTCCTCAGGCGACGGGTCCAGGTGCCAACCAACTCTTCGTAATGCTCGAAAAAGCCGTGTCTGCGGGGCAGCTTGAGGGTCATTGCGGCGTGCTGTGGAGACGGGGCGTGAATAGTAATGCTTCCTATTAACTTGAAGCAATGGTTTGCGGCCCCGTGGACGGGTACTTTGTCTGCTTGCCAATCTGCCTTCCGTCAGGAATGCTCAATTGCGGCACGCAACCAAAGAAATCTGGCAGGCATTCAAATGCAGCCATTGACGGGTTGTAACAAAGTGCAGGAATGCCCGTACCCGGCTTTTCCCCAGGAATTCACCCATGTTCAGCCCCAATGCGTCGCCCAAAAGAACACCGCTTGCCCGTCTGGCCCTGGCCATCACCCTGAGCACCCTCGGCCTGCCTTTCTGGGCGAACACTGCCCAGGCCCACGGCGGTCAAGCAGAAATGGTGCCGCTGCAAGCGGGCCTTGAGGAGTTTGGCGCCACGGTGAAATGGGACGATTACGCCAATCTGTTCACCATTGCCAAGGACGGGGTCTACCTCAAGGTCAAGCCCGACAGCAAAGTGGCGATGCTCAACGGCAAGCGTATCGAGCTGACGGTGCCGGTGGTGTTCAAGGACCATACGGCGTTCATGTCCAAGGACTTTATCAACCAGGTGTTCCAGTCCGGGCTGGACAAGACCTTCGTCGTCGAGACCCGCCCCAACCCGCTCAATCCCCTGAGTGCAGCCGAAATCAACACGGCCGTGGACATCGTCAGGAAATCGGAAAACTACAAGCCCGGTTTCCGCTTCACCGAAGTCTCGGTCAAGGAGCCGCCGAAGGATCAGGTGTGGAACTTCGTCTTCACCGGGCAGAACGTCGCCCAGGCGCGTGAGGCCTCAATCGTGGTGCTCGACGGCAAGCACGTGATCGAAGCCCTGGTCGACCTCGACAAGAAAGAACTCAAATCCTGGAAACCGATCGAGGGCGCCCACGGCATGGTGCTGCTGGACGATTTCGCAACGGTGCAAACCGCCGTCGAGACCAGCCCGGAATATGCACAGGCCCTGGCCAAGCGCGGCATCGACGACGTGAAGAAGGTCGTAGCCACGCCGTTGACCGTCGGCTACTTCGACGGCAAGGACGGCCTGGCGCAGGACAAGCGCCTGCTGAAAATCGTCAGCTACCTCAATACCGGTGACGGCAACTACTGGGCGCACCCGATCGAGGGCCTGGTGGCGATTGTCGACCTGGAACAGAAAAAGCTGATCAAGATCGAAGACGAAGCGCTCATTCCGGTGCCGATGAAACCCACGCCTTATGACGGGCGCGGACGCCAGGGCGTGGCAGTCAAACCGCTGGAAATCATCGAGCCCGAGGGCAAGAACTACACCATCAGCGGCAACAGCATTCACTGGCAGAACTGGGACTTCCACGTTCGCCTCGATTCGCGGGTCGGCCCGATCCTGTCCACCGTCACCTACGACGACAAGGGCAGGAAGCGCAAAATCATGTACGAAGGTTCGCTGGGCGGCATGATCGTGCCTTACGGCGACCCGGACGTCGGCTGGTACTTCAAGGCCTACCTCGACTCCGGCGACTACGGCATGGGCACCCTGACGTCACCGATTGCCCGTGGCAAAGACGCGCCGCAAAACGCCGTGCTGCTGGACGCGACCATCGCCGACTACACCGGCGCACCGACCGCGATCCCGCGCGCCATGGCGGTGTTCGAGCGCTACGCCGGCCCCGAATACAAACACCAGGAAATGGGCCAGCCCAACCTCAGCACCGAGCGCCGTGAACTGGTGGTGCGCTGGATCAGCACCGTGGGCAACTACGATTACATCTTCGACTGGGTGTTCCAGCAGAACGGCACTATCGGCATCGACGCCGGCGCCACCGGCATCGAAGCGGTCAAGGGCGTGAAGTCCAAAAGCATGCACGAAGACACCGCCAGGGAAGACACGCGCTACGGCACCCTGCTGGACCACAACATCGTCGGCACCACGCACCAGCACATCTACAACTTCCGCCTCGACATGGACGTGGACGGCGAGCAAAACTCACTGGTGGAAGTGAACCCGGTGGTGTTGCCGAACGACCGTGGCGGCCCGCGCACCAGCACCATGCAGACCGAAACCAAAGTCGTCACAACCGAGCAACAGGCGGCGCAGAAATTCGATCCGTCGACCGTGCGCCTGCTGACCAACTTCAGCAAGGAGAACAAGGTCGGCAACCCGGTTTCCTATCAGCTGATTCCTTATGCCGGTGGCACGCACCCGGTGGCCAAGGGCGCCAACTTCGGCAAGGACGAATGGCTCTACCACCGCCTCAGCTTCATGGACAAGCAGCTGTGGGTGACGCAATACAACCCCGAGGAAAAGTACCCGGAAGGCAAGTACCCGAACCGCTCGGACAAGGACTCGGGCCTGGGGCAGTTCACCCAGGACAACCACTCCATCGAGAACACCGACGATGTGGTCTGGCTGACCACCGGCACCACCCACATCGCCCGCGCCGAGGAATGGCCGATCATGCCGACCGAGTGGGTGCATGTGCTGCTCAAACCGTGGAACTTCTTCGATGAAACGCCGACGTTGAACCTCAGCTCGCCGAAGTAAACACAAAAAGATCGCAGCCTTCGGCAGCTCCTACAGGATCGGGTTTACACACCATCAATGTAGGAGCTGCCGAAGGCTGCGATCTTTTAAACTTCAACCATGCCGCTTGCGATACTCCCCCGGCGCAATGCCGAAGCGCGACTTGAACGCGGTGGAAAAGTAGCTCGAATCAGAAAACCCCCACGAATACCCCAGCACCGACAACTTCTCCTCCTTGCCCGACCGGCGCAGGGATTCGGCGCACAAATCCAGGCGTCGGTTCTTGATGTAGCGCGCCACCACCAATCCTTTCTTGGCAAACATCCGGTACAGGCCACGGGTGGACATGCCGACTTCCCGCGCCAGCCATTCCGGGCACAGGTCTTCGGAGCGAATATTTTCGTCGATGCAGGTCAGCGTCTTGCGGAAGATCCGCTCATGGGAGTCGCTGCTGTCGTCGGCCTGGCTGATCGCCGGGCGCAGCAGGCTGACGATCGCTTCCAGGGTCGCTTCGCTTTCCTGTCGGGTCAGGTGCTGCTGGCGGGTGGCATCAAGGATCAGCCGGTGCGAGAGCATTGCAATGGGCGATGTGGCGGCGATCCGGTGGCCGCACTTGACCTGATTGAAGCGCAGGGTTTGCTCGACCAGTTGATACGGCAGGATCAGCGACAACTGCCGGGAGTTTTCGCCGTAGGTGAAGTCGCTGGGCCGCGCGGCATCGATCAGCGTGATGTCGCCGGGGGACAGCAAGACCTTGTCGTCGCCCTGGGCCATGCCCGCTGTGCCTTCGAGCTGGAACACCGCAAAATACTTGCCGCCCTCGCCCGCCGCGACCTCCTGGGGCGTACGGTACAAACGCGCCTGGCACGCGTCGACGAAACTGAGCTTGAGCCCATCGCTCTGGTATTCGCGGATGCGCCCGGCAAATTCGCTGCCCAGGGGTTGTGCGTTGAAGGCGCCACAGATCTGGTTGATCTGATGGATCCACTGGTCGAACCCATCATGGCGCTGTGCTGTTGTAGAAATCATGTCAGGCCTCACGCAGGCTTATTTTTATTGTCTACGTCAATCCACACGACATCGGATGCTTCGAGTCTCCTGAACCGCACCATTCCCTGAACAATGACGTGCTATTTCAGTCCGCCAAAACGCCGATAGAAGCTTTCACCCACATCCGGCAACGGGCCGTCGGCCGTTTCCAGCGCGGCGTTCAGCCATTCTTCGGCCTTGGCATAGATCAAACGGTAAATGTTGCGGCACAACTGGCGGGCGGCGCGGCCTTCCCAATCGCCGGGCAGCAACTCATCCGGCAGTTGCGGGTCGCGCAGCAGCAGCTTGCGGTACTCGTGAATCAACAGCACCCGCGCCAGGAAACAGTCGGCCGGTTGCAGGTTTTCCTGCTCGCGCAGGGCTTGCCATAGTGGTCGGAACAGCTGGATGAACTCGCTGTAGTGCGCCGCCAACTCCTCGATGTTCCAGCTCTCGCGCACTTGCAGGCGCAGGGCCTTGGAGGCCAGTACGTCCTGGGCGGTGGTTTCGAAGACGATGGTGTCTTCCTGGACGCCGAGGTCGAGCAGGGTCGCGTTGACGTCGGAACGGTCGCTGCGCGGACAGGCCAGTACCACCGGCGATATCGCGCCGAAGCCCTGCCACTCCAGCTCCTCGCGCACCTGTTTGCGTTTGTCCTGGGTCAGCTGCGAGAGCATCACCAGGCACCAGGAACCATCCCAGGCCGGCATCGTGGTGCTGTAGACCCGCTTGAAGGCCTTGTCGAAACGGCGGCGACCGGTGCCGGTCAGGCTGTAGTAACTGCGACGACCGACTTTCTCGGCGGTCAGCCAGCCTTCCTTGGTCAGGCGGAAAATAGAGGTACGGATCAGCCGCTCGTTGATGCCGATGGGCTCGAGCAACTGAATCAGGCTGCCCAGCCACACAGTGCCGCCATGGGGTTCGATGGCATCCCCGTACAACGTGATGATCAAGGAGCTGGCGCGGATCGGCGTCTGCTCCTGGAAGCGGGTAATCAGATGGTTCAAGGGAGTCAGGGACGACATGGGCGTTCCGTGGGAAAAAAGAAAAGGAATATACCGAAACTCCGTAGGAGCTGCCGAAGGCTGCGATCTTTTGATTTTGTTTTTTGAAAGATCAAGATCAAAAAATCGCAGCCTTCGGCAGCTCCTACAGGGGTGGTGTTCATGAGGTACTGTCCTTTGGCCGCAACCCACTGTCACTGATCCGCGGGCGATCAGGCTCCGGTTCGCTCAGCGGTTCGCAGACCTGCATCTGCGTCAGGCAACGCTGGGCCAGTTGCTGATATTCCCGGGTGCCGGCCTGTTTCCATGCCACTTCCTGATCGCTGAGGCTGCGCTTGATGCTGGCCGGTGCGCCCATGACCAGCGACTGCTCCGGGCATTCGAAACCGGCCTTGACGAACGCCGCCGCCGAAACGAATGAACGCGGGCCGATCCGGGCGTTGTCCATCACCACCGCATTCATGCCCACCAGCGCATCGGCGCCGATCCGGCAACCGTGCAGCACCGCGCCGTGGCCGATGTGGCCGTTGCGTTCGACCACGGTGTCGCTGTCGGGAAAACCGTGCATCACGCAGGTGTCCTGCAGGTTGGCGCCCTCCTCCAGCACGATCCGCCCGAAGTCACCGCGCAGACTGGCCAGCGGACCGACATAGCAATGGGGGCCGATGATCACGTCACCGATCAATACGGCGGACGGGTGCACATAAGCGCTCGGATCAACCACCGGAGTCAGGCCATCAAGGCTGTAGCAGGTCATGGAAGCTTCCTTCACAAAGCGATGCAAATAATGACTCATCTTGTATCACATCACTTTTAACAGCACAAAGACTAAAAACCGTATCACTTGAAACGCACCTTTCCGACGAATACCCGTGCGCCCCTAAAATCGCCATAAAACCTAATGTTTTCTAGGTAAAATCCGCTATCCACCACCTTTAAGCAGAAAGCCTTAAAATCAAAACCACCACCAATAAGACACATTAAATCTATTTTTGTATTGCATTTACGTATCACGTTATAGCTATACTTGGGCAAAACCGGCCCCCTGCGGCCGATCCAATAACGAGCCGGCACCACGCCGAGCGTGCACCGTGAGAGCATCCGCCATGCCTCTGACCCTTGCCGTCGAATTGATCGAGCCTGGCGTCCGCCTGATTACCCTGCAGCGCCCACAAGCCCTGAACGCCCTGACCACCGAGTTGCTGGGCGAGCTGGCCGCTGAACTGAACATCGCCCAAGCCGACCCCGACACCCGGGCCGTGGTCCTTACCGGCAGCCGCAAGGCCTTCGCCGCCGGTGCCGACATCAAGGAAATGGCCGAGCGCAACCTGGTCGGCATCCTCGACGACCCGCGCCAGGCTTCGTGGCAAACCATCACCCGCTTCAGCAAACCGCTGATCGCCGCGGTCAACGGCTTCGCCCTCGGTGGTGGCTGCGAACTGGCGATGCACGCCGACATCATCATTGCCGGTGAAGACGCCCGCTTCGGCCAGCCGGAAATCAACCTCGGAATCATGCCCGGCGCCGGTGGCACCCAACGCCTGCTGCGTGCCGTCGGCAAATCCATGGCCATGCAAATGGTGCTGACCGGCGAACCGATCGACGCCCGCCAGGCCCAGCGCGCCGGCCTGGTCAGCGAAGTCACCCAGCCGGAATTCACCGTCGAGCGCGCCCTGCACATTGCCCGCAGCATTGCGGCCAAGGCACCGCTGGCGGTGCGCCTGGCCAAGGAAACACTGCTCAAGGCCATGGACACCGACCTGGCCAGCGGTCTGCGTTTCGAGCGCCACGCCTTCACCGTGCTGGCCGGCACCCGCGACCGCGACGAGGGCATTGCAGCCTTCCAGGAAAAACGCAGCCCGACTTTCACCGGGCAATAAAGCGGCCACTGACATCCGAATTCGAACGACTGCCAAGAGAACGCCAAGACCATGAACTTCGAACACATCCTGTTTTCCATCGACGCCGGCGTCGCGCTGCTCAGCCTCAATCGGCCGGAACAGCTCAATAGCTTCAACACCCAGATGCACGGCGAAGTGAAGGAAGCGCTCAAGCAAGTGCGGCAGAACCCGGACGTGCGCGTACTGCTGCTGACCGGTCAAGGGCGCGGCTTCTGCGCCGGGCAAGACCTGAGCGACCGCAATGTCGCGCCGGGCAGCGCCGTGCCGGACCTGGGCGAGTCCATCGAGAAGTTCTACAACCCGTTGATCCGCCAGTTGCGCGACCTGCCGCTGCCGGTGATCTGCGCGGTCAACGGTGTGGCGGCCGGGGCTGGCGCCAACATTCCGCTGGCCTGCGATCTGGTACTGGCGGCACGTTCGGCCAGTTTCATCCAGGCGTTCTGCAAGATCGGCCTGATCCCGGATTCCGGCGGCACCTGGACCCTGCCGCGTCTTGTCGGCATGGCTCGGGCCAAGGCTTTGACACTGCTGGGCAATCGCCTTAGCGCCGAACAAGCCGAGCAATGGGGCTTGATCTACCAGTGTGTGGACGACGCCGATTTGCGCGACGAAGCGCTGAAACTGGCCCGCCACCTGGCGACCCAGCCGACCTACGGCCTGGCGCTGATCAAGCGCAGCCTCAACACCAGCCTGAGCAACAGCTTCGACGAACAGCTTGAGCTGGAAAAAGACCTGCAACGCCTGGCCGGGCGCAGCGAGGACTACCGTGAAGGCGTCGGTGCCTTCATGGAAAAACGCACCCCAAGTTTCAAGGGGCGCTGAGTCATGAGCGCACTGAACACCAACGCACGCATCGCCGTGATCGGCGCCGGGGCCATGGGTGCCGGTATCGCCCAGATCGCGGCCCAGGCCGGCCATCCGGTATTGCTGCTGGACAATCGTCCCGGCGCTGCTGCTCAAGCGATTGAAGGCATTGATCGCCAACTGGGCAAGCGAGTCGAGAACGGCAATCTGTCGGCCGAGTCGCGCAGCGCAACCGTCGCCCGCCTGCAAGCGGTGGAAGCCATCGAAGTCCTGGCCGATTGCGATCTGATCATCGAAGCCATCGTCGAGAACCTCGAGGTCAAGCGCGCGCTGTTCCGCCAGCTCGAAGGCATCTGTGGCAAGCATTGCATCCTCGCCAGCAACACCTCGTCGCTGTCGATCACCAGCATCGCCGCGCAGCTTGAGCATCCACAACGCCTGCTCGGCCTGCACTTCTTCAACCCGGCACCGGTGATGGCGTTGGTGGAAGTGGTCTGCGGCCTGGCCAGCGATCCGACACTCGCCGAGTGCCTGTACGACACCGCCAGGGCCTGGGGCAAAAAACCGGTGCACACCCGTTCAACGCCGGGTTTTATCGTCAACCGCGTGGCCCGGCCGTTCTATGCCGAAAGTCTGCGTCTGTTGCAGGAAGGCGCGGTCGATTGCCCGACCCTGGATGCGCTGATGCGCGAAGCCGGTGGTTTTGCCATGGGCGCGTTCGAACTGACGGATTTGATCGGCCACGACGTCAACTACGCCGTGACCTGCTCGGTGTTCGACGCCTATTACCAGGACACGCGTTTCCTGCCGTCGCTGATCCAGAAAGAACTGGTGGACGGCGGGCGCCTGGGACGCAAGAGCGGCCAGGGTTTCTACAGCTACGCCCAAGGCGCGGAGCGCCCGCACGCCACTGAAATCAGCAGCGCTGCAAAGGTCGGGGTTTGTGCCGTGGAAGGCGACCTCGGTATCGCCAAAGGCTTGCTCCCACGCTTGCATGAACAAGGCGTCGAGATCGTCCAGCGCGACGGCCAAGGCTTGCTGCGGGTCGGTGATGCCGTGCTGGCCTTGAGCGACGGGCGCATGGCCTGCCAGCGGGCTCGCGAAGACGGGCTGCGCAATCTGATCCTGCTGGACCTGGCGTTCGATTACGGCAATGCCAAACGCATCGCCATCAGCCATGCGGCAGGCATTGATCCGCAGGCCCTCGAACAAGGCGTTGCCCTGCTGCAACGGGCCGGCCTCAAGGTCAGCCTGCTCAGCGACAGCCCGGCCCTCGCCGTCCTGCGTACCGTGGCGATGCTCGCCAACGAAGCCGCCGACGCCTTGCTGCAAGGCGTGGCCTCGGCCGCCGACATCGATCTGGCCATGCGCGCCGGGGTCAATTATCCGCAAGGGCCACTGGCCTGGGCCGATGCCATTGGCCTGTCGCACATGCTTGAAACGCTGGAAAACCTGCAAGCCAGTTATGGCGAAGAACGCTACCGGCCGTCGCTGCTGCTGCGCCGTCGCGTCGCCGAAGGGAGAACATTCCATGACTAACCATGAATCCATGACCCTGGCCAGTGAATGCGCGCAATCGCTGTTCCAGCGCGACGCCGCCAGCCAGGCCATGGGCATGCGCCTGCTCTCGGCCGGCCCCGGTTGCTCGCGAGTGGGCATGACCGTGCGCGCCGACATGGTCCAGGGCCACGGCACCTGCCACGGCGGCTACCTGTTCGCCCTCGCCGACTCGGCATTCGCCTTCGCCTGCAACAGCTACAACGAAGCCACCGTGGCCATCGGCTGCAGCATCGACTACATCGCTCCGGCGCGCCTGGGCGACACGCTGAACGCCGACTGCATCGAGCAGAGCCGTTCCGGGCGCACCGGCAACTATGACGTGCGCATCGAAAACCAGCAGGGCCAGTTGATCGCCCTGTTCCATGGCAAATCCTACAAAGTGCGCGGCCCGGTGCTGGCGCAGGAGACTCCCAATGAATGACGCCCTGATCATCGACGCCGTCCGGACCCCGATTGGCCGTTACGCCGGTGTCTTGAGCGGCGTGCGCGCCGACGACCTCGGCGCGGTGCCGCTGCGCGAACTGCTGCGCCGTCACCCGCAAGTGGACTGGAACACGGTCGACGACGTGATCTACGGCTGCGCCAACCAGGCCGGCGAAGACAACCGCAACGTCGCGCGCATGTCGGCGTTGCTGGCCGGGTTGCCGGTCAGCGTGCCGGGCACCACCCTCAATCGCCTGTGCGGCTCCGGGCTGGATGCCATCGGCACCGCCGCCCGGGCGATTCGCAGCGGCGAAACCGGGTTGATGCTGGTCGGCGGCGTCGAATCCATGTCCCGCGCGCCGCTGGTGATGGGCAAGGCCGAGCAGGCGTTTTCCCGTGCGGCCGAGATCTTCGACACCACCATCGGCTGGCGCTTCGTCAATCCACTGATGAAAAAGGCCTACGGCATCGACTCCATGCCGGAAACGGCAGAGAACGTCGCCGAACAGTTCAACATCTCCCGGGCCGATCAGGATGCGTTCGCCCTGCGTAGCCAGCAACGCGCTGCCGCTGCCCAGGCCAACGGACGTCTGGCCAGGGAAATCGTCGCGGTGGAAATCCCCCAGCGCAAAGGCCCGGCCAAAGTGGTCGAGCACGACGAACACCCGCGTGGCGACACCACCCTTGAACAGTTGGCCAAACTCGGCACGCCGTTCCGCGAAGGCGGCAGCATCACCGCCGGCAACGCCTCCGGAGTCAACGACGGGGCCTGCGCCCTGCTGCTGGCCAGCCCGGAAGTCGCCAAACGCCACGGCCTGACCGCCCGTGGCCGGGTCGTGGCCATGGCCACTGCCGGCGTTGAACCACGGATCATGGGCATCGGCCCGGTGCCGGCCACCCGCAAGGTGCTGGAGGTGGCCAACCTGAGCCTGGCCGACATGGACGTGATCGAACTCAACGAAGCCTTCGCCGCACAAGGCCTGGCGGTGCTGCGCGAACTGGGCCTGAGCGACACCGATCCACGGGTCAACCCCAACGGCGGCGCCATCGCCCTGGGCCATCCACTGGGCATGAGCGGCGCACGTTTGGTCACTACTGCCCTGCACGAACTGGAAGAACGTAACGGCCGCTACGCCCTGTGCACCATGTGCATCGGTGTAGGCCAGGGGATCGCGCTGATCATCGAGCGTCTATCCCACTAAAGAATCGCGATTCCCAAAGAGCCGAGAGGTATCCTTGGGGCATGCACTCAAAGCCCTTGTGCAAAAGGGCTGGAACACAAAAACAATTCGAGTGAACACATGAACATGCCAATAGCCAAAGCCGTGCTGGATCCTGTGCTGGACCCGCTGGAAACCGCCAGCATCGACGAGTTGCGCCAGCATCAGCTGGAGCGCCTGCGCTGGAGCCTGAACCACGCCTACAACAACGTGCCGCTGTACCGTCAGCGTTTCGATGCGTTGGGCGTGCACCCGGACGACATCAAGTCCCTGGACGACCTGGCGAAATTCCCTTTCACCACCAAGTCCGACCTGCGGGACAACTACCCCTATGGCATGTTTGCCGTGCCGATGCACGACATCGTGCGCCTGCACGCGTCCAGCGGCACCACCGGCAAACCCACCGTGGTCGGCTACACCCAGAACGACATCGACACCTGGGCCAACGTGGTGGCGCGCTCGATCCGCGCTGGCGGTGGCCGACGTGGCGACAAGGTGCACATTTCCTATGGCTACGGCCTGTTCACCGGCGGCCTCGGCGCGCACTACGGCGCCGAACGCCTGGGTTGTACGGTAATTCCGATGTCCGGTGGCCAGACCGAAAAACAGGTGCAACTGATCAAGGATTTCCAGCCGGACATCATCATGGTCACGCCGTCCTACATGCTCAACATCGCCGATGAAATCGAGCGCCAGGGCATCGACCCGCACAAACTGGCCCTGCGCCTGGGCATCTTCGGCGCCGAGCCGTGGACCGCCGAACTGCGCAGCGCCATCGAACAACGCCTGGGCATCACCGCCCTGGACATCTACGGCCTGTCGGAAATCATGGGGCCAGGTGTCGCCATGGAATGCGCGGAAACCAAGGACGGCCCGACCATCTGGGAAGACCACTTCTACCCGGAAATCATCGACCCGGTCACCGGCGAAGTGCTGCCGGACGGGCAGATGGGCGAACTGGTGTTCACCTCCCTGAGCAAAGAAGCCCTGCCGATGATCCGCTACCGCACCCGCGACCTGACGCGCCTGCTGCCGGGCACCGCACGGCCGATGCGACGCATAGACAAAATCACAGGGCGCAGCGATGACATGCTGATCATCCGCGGGGTCAACGTGTTTCCGACGCAGATCGAGGAACAGGTTCTGAAAGTCAAACAACTTGCCGAGTGCTATGAGATTCATCTGTATCGCAATGGCAACCTGGACAGCGTGGATGTGCATGTCGAGCTCAAGGCTGAGCACCAGCACCTGACCGATGAACAGCAGAAGGCTGTTTGCGGGGAGTTGAGCAAGCACATCAAGACGTACATCGGGATCAGTTCGCGGATTGTTTTGCAGCCGTTTCATTCGATCAAACGGTCGGAGGGCAAGGCTTGCCACGTGCTGGATAAACGTCCTAAAGCATGACTGCTGCACCCTTTATGGCCCCGCTTTTTGCG